>JASIJX010000525.1 GCA_030049955.1 Acidobacteriaceae bacterium | reverse complement strand
ATGGGGATTCTTTGCCCGCGCGAGTGGACCGCGTCGAAGCGAATTGCTACTGTCGCCGGCCCACTGTTGCCGGAGTTTACCGCGATCACCCTGCCCACCACGCTGGAGCCGCGGCGCACCGTGGTTCCGGGGATCGATTGCATGACTTTCGCATGTATCTGGTCGCCTGCGTGCAGTTTGTCTGAATTAATCCCGTGACTCAGCGCGACCGGAAGCAGTGTTCCCGCCGGCAGGCTGTTCCCGGCGGCGCTCTGCGCTGTAACAGCGCAGGGCAGCGCCAGCAACGCAGCCAATAACCATCCAAATTTCACCGTTTTCATAGCCGAACTCCCTCGCGCCACGGCCCCACTGCCTGGTCTTTTTCGATCTGTTCCGAAGCGATTGGAGTGCGCCCGCCGGGTGGAGGATGCATGGTAGGTTGGATCTCTTTTACGTTCGTTTAAAAGAGGGGCTTGACACACCTGGAGTGCGAAGACCGGTTTCGACCTGCCGGTGCGGATTGTCATATCCCGGTGCGATTTTTTGGGCCTATAATGCGGGGCAGATTTCGGGACCGATGGATTCCACGGTGATAGGGAGGGCTCTATGTCGAAGTCGATGATGCTGCTTTTGGCTGGAGGAGTTTTCATGATGTCTCCGGCAACTGTTCGTGGACGCGTGGCACAGCAGGCCCAGACGCCGGCCACGCAACCAGCTACGCAGCCGGCCGCACCGGCGGCAGCGCCCGCGCCGGCATTAGCGCCCGCGCAGGCGAATGCCGAAACTGCACCGGCTGGGCCCAAAATGGCCAACAGCATGAAGAATCCAGTCAAGCCTACGGCCGAGTCGCAAGCCAAAGCCAAGGAGATCTATTCGATCGACTGCTCGATGTGCCACGGCGATAACGGCAACGGCAAGACCGACCTGGCGACCAGCATGGGGCTTACCCTGACCGACCTGAGCGATCCTAAAACGCTTGCCGGACGCATGGACGGCGAGCTGTTTAACATCATTCGCAACGGCAAGGGCCAGATGCCAAGCGAAGATCCCGCTCGCGCGAAGGATGACGCCGTCTGGAACCTGATCATCTACGTGCGCAGCTTGTCCAAAAGCGCCGCACCGGCCGCTACGACTGCCTCCCAGTAGAATCGAAGCAAGTTGGCGACACGCGATCCCCGCTCCTGAGGAACGGGGACGCTGCACGTGTCGCTGCTGGACGGTTACTTTTTCCCCGCTGCGCGTTTCATACCTTCCCCCTTCGGAGAAAAACGAGACATGCGACATAAGCCGAAGTACCGTTGCAGACCGTATGTGAAGCTTCTCAGCCAGGTGCCAATCGCAATTCGCGCCGTCACCCCGACGCAGCCCTGGTCCATTCCTGACTTGTGTAAGGCATATAACTGGCCGAGCGGCATGCCCGGCGGAGGCGTGATCGCTATTGTGGAACTGGGCGGCGGCTGGGTGCAGTCGGATATGAATTCCTTCTTCCAGTCCGTCGGCCAGCCGGTGCCTTCAATCACGGATGTTTCGGTTGACGGGACTGAAAACACGCCGAACCAGAGCGGGCAGGCGGGCGAGGCCGATTTTGAAGTGGCGCTCGACATCCAGACGACAGCCGCGGCTTATTTCGTTGCCACCGGAAAGGCGGCGACCGTTCGTGTTTACTGGTCGCAGGACATCGCCTCGGCGGTCGAGAAGGCTGCATCGGACGGCTGCGACGTATGCACTATCTCCTGGGGATCGGACGAGGCGAACTGGGGCCAGACGGCAGCCGATCAAATGGAGTCGACGGCGCAGACAGCAACGGCCGGCGGGATGGCCGTCTTTGCTGCTTCCGGCGATAACGACTCGAGCGACGGAGGGCCTACCCCTGCAAATGTAGACCTGCCGTCCTCGTGCCCACACGTGGTGGGCTGCGGAGGAACGCAGAAAACGTCGACCAGCGAAGTGGTGTGGAATGACGACCCTGGCAAGACGAATGGCGAGGGCACGGGCGGCGGTTACTCGACGATTTTTCCTGTGCAGAGTTTCCAGGTTGGCGCACCGCCGGTGCCGGCGAATACGAAGTTCGGCACGGGCAGGATGGTTCCGGACGTGTCGGCCGACGCCGATCCCAACACCGGCTACGAGGTCTTTGTGCACGGATCGTCGACGGTGGTTGGCGGCACGAGCGCCGTGGCTCCGCTCTACGCGGGCCTGTTTGCGGCTTTTGGCAAAAAGCTGGGCTTTGTTACGCCCAAGCTGTGGCAGAATCAGTCGGCCTTTAACGACATCACTGTGGGCAATAACGGCTTTTACAGCGCAGCGGTGGGACCGGACCCCTGCACCGGTATTGGATCGCCGATCGCGAACAGCATCGCGGCGCTGTTTGTGAGCGGCGCATGAACTGACACAAACCCTGCAGCCACTTTAAGCTGCCGGATCGGATTGAGGATTCGGCAGCTTATCGGCTGCAGCTTAGGCCTGCTTCGGTTCGCGGCTGGGGGTGTGGATCAAATCGCTCCAGACATTCGCGGCCATCGGAATGTCTTCAAGCGGAAAACCGAGCCGTTTCCACTCGTCGTAGCCTCCGCGCAACGGGCGCACGCGCTCGATGCCTTGCTTGAGCAGCAGGAGCGCGGTGCGCGCCGCCGTGGCTTCGCTGGGACAGGTGCAGTACAGCACCACGTCGCGGTCGCGCGGAATCTCCTGGTGCCGCCTGGCAACGGCCTCGGGCGCAAACTGCAGCGCGCCGGGCAGCGTGTAGGGGTCGGTGAGCATTTCGAGTGGATGCCGCAGGTCGACGATATAGACCTGTTCACCGGCATCGAGCTTGCGCTTCAATTCCTCAGGTTCGATGCGCGAGGCGACCAGCTTGCGCAACATGGCGCGGCGGCGCAGGATCCGCGCTACGAAGAAGCCCACGATGCCGGCCAGCAGCAGGACGCCGGAGAAGCGGCCGGCCCAGGCGAGGAGTGCGGGATTGTGCTGGAGCGCGTCACCGAAGAAGCGCCCGCCTAGCAACAGCGCCGCAGCCCAGGCGGACGTGCCCAGCAAGTCAAAGCAGAGGAAGCGCCATGCAGGCATGCGGTACTGGCCGGCGATGGGCGGCGCGAGAATGGCAAGGCCGGGGACAAATTTGGCGAACAGCAGCATGACCGCGCCGCGGCGGCCCATGGATTCCTGCGTGCGGCGGACGCAGGTGCTGGGCTCGAGCGAGAGCTTGCACAGGCGGCGCATGATTCTGTGCCCGTACCGCCGGCCGAGGAAGAACCATGTTGTATCGGAGATGAGCGCCGCGACGACGACTGCGGCAAAAGCCAGGAAGAAGTGCATCAACGCCTCGGCCGAAAGCGCGCCGGCGGCCAGAATCACGGGCGAGGCGGGAATCGGGAGGCCCATTTGCTCCACTAGAACCCAAACAAATAAGAGCAGATACCCGTAGACAAGGAGAATGTGCGTGGGCAGAGCCATGACCGTTCCTGTGGTACAGCCTGAGATTCAGGCCGTCCGCACAGCAACGGCCTCACCCTTAAGGATGACGGACGGCGGGATTCGTTGCAAATGGAGTGAGAAGGGTGTTCTCAAACTTTTGCGCCCGAATTCGCCGCCTGCTGAATCACCCAATCGGTCCAGAGCGCCTGCTCGCCGGGGCATGCCAGGCGCTGGGGATCTGCGGCCAGCGCTGCGTCGACGAAATTTGCTACCAGCGGGAAGTGAAGGTTGTCGTGCGGCGGCAGTGTTTCCATGCGGTCGGAATTTCCCGTGCGGACACACAGCCCAGGGCCGTTGAGGGGGTCGAGATTGATCTCGCCCTCGGCGCCAACGATCCGGAACTGGTCGCGGGCGATCTGGGAATTCCAACGTACATCGACAATTCCATGCACGCCGCCGGGAAAGCCAAGCACGATGGTCGCGGAATCTTCGACGGCAAGTGGATGGACGGCGTTCGAAAGCAGGCCGCGTACCTGCTCCGCGCGGCCAAAGAGGAAGTGCATGGCGTCGATGCGATGGCTGGCGATGTCGTAGAGCGGTCCGCCGCCGGCCATCTTCGGATCGAGCAGCCACTCGCGGCCGGTGACGTCCAGCCAGCCGTGGCAATTTGCTTCGGCCAGCACCGGCCGGCCGATTGCGCCTGCGGCGATGAGCTCTTTGGCGCGAATGAGCTTGGGATACAAGCGGCGATAATAAGCCGCGCCCAGAAGCCGGCTGGCTGTGCGGGCTTCGGCCACCATCTGCGCGGCCTCGGCATCGCTCATGGCCATTGGTTTTTCGCATAGCACGTGCTTGCCGGCCCGCAGCGCGGCGACGGCAGTGGACGCGTGCATCGCTACTGGCAGCGCCAGGTAAACGGCGTCGATGGCCGGGTCGGTGACGGCGTCTTCGACGGTGGCGAAGACGCGCGCTCCGGAATATGCAGCGGCCTTTGCCGGGGTGCGCGTGACGACACCGTACAACGTACTGCGCGGCTCGGCCACTATCGCCGGCAGAACGCGCCGCTGCGCAATGTCGCCGATGCCGGCGACGAGCCAGTTGATTTTCCTCATGCGGCTTTCAGAATATCGCGGCCGAAAGGCTATCGTTTGCCCGAAGAGCGCCTTTTGGCGGCCGTTGTTTTTGCAACGCGCTTTGCAGAGGATTTTTTCTTTGCCGCTTTCGCGACAGCTTTCTTTTTGGGTGTGGAAGCGGAGCGTGAGGCTGGACGGGTCGCGCTCTTTTTTGTTTCCGGCTTGCCGGTGGATTTTGCGCCGTTTCCCGCGGTGGCAGCTGGTTGCTTTGCCGATGCAGCCTTTGTGGCGGACTTACCCTGGCCACGTGCCGCGCGCGTTCTGGCGGCCAACGCGTCCTTCAACTCGGCGTCAAACTCGGCCGGCGTAAGCGGGCGGGCGGATTTGCGCAGTCGCTCGATGTCGTAAAAAGCGCGGCGCTCGGCGAGAAAGACGTGGACGACAAAGTCGACGTAGTCCAGCAGGATCCAATCGCCCTGCCGGCGCCCTTCGACCGAGTTCGCGTAGACGCCGAAGTCGCGCTTGAGGCGCATCTCGATCTCGTCTGCGATGGTGATGGCCTGGCGGTCGCTCGTGGCGGAAGTGACGAGGAAGAAATCGGCCAGACTGGAGTCGACTGGGTCGAGTTCGAGAATGCGGGTGTCGTGGCCTTTTTTCTCTTCACAGACCGCGGCTGCGGCCTGCACTAGGAGTCGCGTCTGTTCGTGCGCGGCGGTGGGTGTCATGCGTTCGGTAGGCTCCCCTTGCCTCATCGTAGACGTTGGATGGTGGGCGGGCAAGGGGAGGTTGGGCCGGCATAGAGGCGATGGCTGGCAATGTAGTCGCGGACGGCGGGTGGAAGAATGCCTGGCGCTAGCGGTTCGGCCGGGATCTGGGCGCGGATGGCCGATGCGCTGATCTCGATATCGAGGCCGGGCAACAGATAGAACGGCGCGCCGTGGCCCGTCGCGTTGCTGAGCCGGAAACTGTGCACGTCGATATTGCATGAACCGGGACCGTCTTTCCTGCGTTCTTCGCATAGTGTGAGCGTGAGCCCCGCAGGCAGGGCCGATTCGAGATCGCTCAATGGCTGGCCGGGACGCGAGGCTACGATGAGCGCGGCGGCGAAGGGGATCTCTGCGGCGCGATGCCAGTGACGCAAGCCGAAGAAAGAGTCGGCGCCCATGAGGCAGAAGAGCTCGGCGTCGGCGGGAAGCTCGGAGCGGAGCCGTTCAAGAGTGTCGAAGGTGTAGTTAGGAGGGGTGTAGTTCGGCGCGCTACCGGGGTGCGGCGCCTCGATAGGCGCATCGACGAGCGAAATTTCAAAACCCGGTTCGTTGGCAATGGCGAGCCTCGTCATCGCTACGCGATCATCAAAACCGGCGGTCGAGCCCTGCGGCTTGAGCGGCTGCGCGCCCACTGGCGCAAAGAGTACGGTGTCGAGATCGAGAGCTGCGCGCGCCGCGCGGGCCACGGCAAGATGACCCATGTGTGGAGGATCGAAGCTTCCTCCAAAGAAGGCGACGCGGCGGCCGCGGGAGGGCATTGCGCGCTGGGCGTCTTGTGCCGAATCCTTTTGCGCCGGGTGCATGAGTACATCCTATATGTGCTCTGGATCGGGTTTGCATCCGGGCTGGGCCGTTACAATAAGGATGTCCTATGCGATACCTGCTTATCGTCCTTGCCCTCGCCGGAGTGATTGTCTCTGTGCTTGCCCTCCGGGCACACTACGAAACAGGAACACAGCCGTGCGACATTAACGAGCATTGGGACTGCGGGATCGTGAACCACAGCTCATTCGCGATGATGGACCACGTTCCGGTAGCCGTGATCGGCATTGCCGGGTACCTTCTACTCGGCATTCTGGCGTTCTTCCGGCGGCGCTACCTGCTGCTGCTTGCCGCCTTTGCCGCCTTCTGCTTTGCGTTGCGTCTTACGATGATTGAGCAGTATGCGCTAATGATCTGGTGCCTTTACTGCGTCATCTCGCAGTGCATCATCGCGCTGATCCTGCTGTGCAGCTTGGGCTGGTTCACGGCTGAGTTTCTCAGCCTGAAGCGCGCCCGGCGGGCGTTCTGAATTCGCGCGCAACGATAAAATCAAAACAGAATAAATGCTGAGGGACTGGTACGCGCGCTGGATGTATCGCTGGGAGACCCGGCTGACGACGCGCGATGAGAACCGCGTAGTGCGGCCGCTCGAGTGGGGCTTTGAGTGGATTGTGCCCTTTCTGCGGGAGCATGGGTTCGCGGACGC
>JASIJX010000524.1 GCA_030049955.1 Acidobacteriaceae bacterium | reverse complement strand
AGGACAAGTCGCAAAGCGTGTTCTCGCTCATCTCGCTGCGTCATGCGGACAACTTCATTCTGTACCGCATCACGCTGCGCAACTCACCGAATTTCCACGTTTCGGTGTACCAGACGGACGGCTTCACTGCATGGGGCGTCAAGATCATGACGCCCAAGACAGCGCGTAACACCGACGGCATCGACCCCAGCTCCTCGCGCAATGTGACGATCACGCATTGCTTTATCCATACCGGCGACGATGATGTCTCGGTGAAGTCGAGCAAAGCCGGGCCGGCGTCGAGTATCTCGGTTCTGCACAATCACTTCTATACCGGGCACGGCATGTCCATCGGTAGCGGCACTGACGGCGGCGTGGATCACATGCTGGTGGACGATCTTACGATCGACGGCGCGGATGACGGTATTCGCATCAAAAGCGACCGCAGCCGAGGCGGTCTGGTGCACGATCTCGTGTATCGCAACGTATGCATCCGCAATGTGACCAATCCGCTGGTGTTTATTCCGCTCTACACCACTTTCAGCGGCAACCTGCTGCCCATCTACCGCGACATCACGCTTGAAAACGTGCATGTGCTTACACCGGGAACCTACACGTTCCTGGGACTCGATGCCGATCACAAGCTCGAACTCAGACTCGATAACGTCTTCTCTGACGATCAGCAGCACTCGGTCTTCTACAATAAGGACGCGCAGATCGTCCTCGGGCCGCAACGCGGCAACCTTGCACCCAGCGGTGAGGATGTGACGGCCGCACCTGGTCCCGATGCCATCGCTGGCCAGCCCTTGGCCTGCGATGCGAGATTCGTTCCGTTCCCCGCTCTGCATTCGGCACCGGAGATGGCCGGAAAAATTCCGCCCGAAGATCACACACTCTATGTTGCCGCCGATGGGACCGGAGACTTTTTCTCCATTCAACGAGCCATCGACGCTGCGCCAGCAACGGGCGGGGCCGTGATTAGTGTGGCGCCCGGCACCTATCGTGAAGTTCTAACAATAGACAAGCCGAATATCCAGCTTCGCAGCGCCAATCCTGATCCCAGCCGCACAGTTGTGGTGAACGACCGCAGCGCGGGCCGCGACGGGGGAACGCTGCATTCAGCAACGGTGAATGTCACGGGAGCCAATTTCTTCGCCGAAAACATCACCTTCGAGAACGACTTTAATCGCACGCATCCGCAGCTTCCGCAGGGATCACAGGCGCTGGCGCTCATGGTGACCGGAGACCGCGCCATCTTCCATCACGTGCGCTTGCTCGGAAACCAGGACACGGTGTACGCAGGCAGCAACTGCTCACCGCCGAACGGCACGGGCTGTATAGCGGCGCGGCAGTACTTCGACGACTGCTACATTGCCGGCAATGTGGATTTTCTCTTTGGCGACGGCAAAGCGGTCTTCCACAACTGCGAGATCCATTCCACGCCGCATGATGGCGGATTCATTACTGCGCAGAGCAAGCATTATCCCGGCGAGGACTCCGGCTTCGTCATCGACCACTGCAAGCTGACCGCCGACGCAGGCGTTACGGGTGCTGTCTATCTGGGCAGGCCGTGGCGGCCGTACGCGACAGTCATTTATCTCGACACTGAGATGGACGACAAGATCGATCCGGCCGGCTGGCGTGAGTGGCATCCGGGCGAGACTCATTCGCTCGACACCGCATACTACGCGGAGTTCAACTCCACTGGTCCCGGCGCGCACCGCGAGGAGCGCGTTTCGCACGCGCACTTTCTCACGCCCGAGCAGGCAAGGCAATACGCGCCTGAGGTTTATCTGCGCGGCGATGATCACTGGAATCCGAATGATTTTCCGAAGCCGCAGGCTGGCTCTCTTCAGTAGGCCATCTCAACAGGAATATGGCTATTGTGAGGCGATGACGCGAATATGGGCCATCATACCGCCGTCCTGATGCTCGCCAATGTGGCAGTGATAGACGAAGTCACCTACTTCAGCAAATGGAATTCGCACTACCACCATCTGCACCCGGCATTTTCCCGAGCGCCAACTCGCCACGGAGCCGTCGCAACTGGCGCCGCCGTTCGGGAGCACAACGCTGTCCATGAGCGCGCCGGCATCGCCCGAAGGCGCATTCTGCGGCAGCACATAGAACTTGGTCTGATGAATGTGAAAGTTGTGCGCTTCGGCGGCCAGATTCACCAGTTCCCACTCTTCCGTGACGGGCATGTTGCGGGGGCCGAGCGGAAGGCAGATATTGATCTTTGCAGGATCGAAGGACGCCACATCCCGGAACGTTCCGGGGACAGGATTGTCATTCTGATCGACCTCTTCGTACCCAAGGCCGAATGCACTGGGATCGGAAGTTGGAACGCCGAAGAAGATACGGCGGCGGTGAGCGGGAGGCAATGCGCTGCAATTTGGCGAAGCGAGCGATGCAGCTGGCCGCGAGATTTCCTTGAACCTGGTCTCGATCGTTGCGATCTGATACGCATTCAAATGCAGTGTCGATGAACTGCTGGATGCGCCATGCAAGAACTGCCTGGCATCCTCCAATCGCAGCGACGATGACACTCCGGCGAAACTCGCGCGCACAGGCGCACCGAACAGACCCTGCGAAGACAGGAGTGCCTTGTCAATCGGCTTCACGCGTAACAGCGCACCCGCCCCCGCGCGCGATCCCGGAGGGACGACGATGTGCGCAAGGCTCGCCTCAGGCCAGCGATCTCCCTTTGGGCCCGTAAACAACGTGAGAGTCTTCATGGTTGCCGGTCGGCTCGCAGGAAACACCCAAATTTCCGCGCGCGCCCCGGGGAAAAGCACCAGGTGAGTGGCGCAAACCGGCTGCTCAGTTGAAGCCGGGGATGGCACCGGACATGTAACTGGATTCACCTTTCCCGAAGTTCTCACCCAACTCTGGTCTGCAAAAGATCCAGGAGGGGGCGCAAGCGCCACGCCATCGAGAGAGATCACCTGAAACGGAAGATTCTTGTTTGACTGATCATCCTGCAGGACGAGATCGTAGGAGCGGCTGGCTCCGGCGTTGACCAGGCGCCACAATTCACCAGACGACGAGGGCATGGGAATCTGCGGAAACACGCGGCCATTGACGGTGAAGTACCAGACGCCGCCCTCATAATTTCCAGGGCGATCGTCGGGGTCATCCGGAATGCCTAGTGAATCCCATCCTTGGCAAAATCCTTTCCTTGACATTCCGGGCAGCGGAAATGGTGCGCAGAACTTGGCACTCTCTTGGTCCAGCACCTTGCCGGTCGAGAGCACCTGCATATCCTTGAGCACGAAGTAGCGTGTTGGAATCGTCGACGAGCCTTCCGGAAGCGATGCGTAGTCTGTCACCGAGCCGATCGTAATAATGCCGGAGAGCCCTTCGGAGAGCTGGTTGATGGTAAGACCGTGCACATGCGGATGAAACCAATAAATGCCCGGCGGATGGTCGGGCGGGATATATATGTCGTACTGGATGGGCTTGTCGGTCGCGGTCTCATCCGGCTCTACCATCGATGGCATCTTGCCAGCCGGATAGTCCAGCACATAGACATAATCGCCGTAAGTAGGGTCAGTTGAATCGGCTTTTCTCGGCTCTACGACTAGGCCATGCGTGTGAATGTTGACCGGATTGGCGGCTAACATTTCGTTCATCATGGCATCACTGCCATGCGCGTATTTAGCATCAGCGGGCGCAGGCGGAAGATGATTCACCAGCCGCATGCGCAGATGGTCACCCGGGTAAACCTGCAGCCGGACTCCGCCGTAGTCGGCCGTTGTCCGCGAATCATTTGGACAGTTGTCGCCTTGAGCATCGGCCATTTCACACACTGCGAAAACCCACGCGGTTGGCTGGAATTCGCCAAGTGATATGACCTTGGGCTCAGCAACGATCAGAAGATCGAGAAGGTGGTGGGAACTTGTGAAGGTGGGAGGATCTGTCTGAAGGGGATCAGCGTGCGCGATGCTTCCGTGGCCATTCAGCACGATGGTGCAAACAAGCCACGCGATAAAGGACACACGCATTGATGGCACAGGTAGAGTTCCCCTGAGGAATCAGACGCCATCACCTGATGTAAGAGTTGTCTTTGTTGGTAATACTCCAAAACCTTCTCCTTTCCGCTGCCGCCCACTCCTGCGGAAAGAGCCCACTCAGATAAGATAGCCTCCCCCGTGAATGGAAGCAGTTAGAGGCTGGCGGTTGCTCCAACCAAAATTGATTTTCAAACTGCCAACACGTCTCCATGCATTTCTCCACCACAGCTTCCCGGTGCGATCGAAACTCTGCATCGAAGTTTTTCTAGTGAGGCCAAGGGGGACGTGTATGCGCAAAGTAAGAAAAAATCTCAGCATCCTGTGCTGCATGGGCATAATCTTTTCCCTGTTCGGTTGCTCCGGCAACTTGCTCAACAGTTCCAACTCGGGCAGTGGCGGGACCGGTAGTTCAGGTGGCTCCGGCGGTTCCGGTGGTTCAGGCGGCTCGGGCTCCAGTAGCACGCCGACCATGTTTCAACTTACGGTGACCACCTCCGGCTCCGGCTCAGGAAGCGTTACCAGCAGCCCTTCAGGCATTAACTGCGGCAGCACTTGCCAAGCCTCGTTTTCGGCCGGGACGGTGATCATGCTCACTGCCACGGCCGCATCCAATGCCACATTCGCTGGCTGGTCGGGTGGCGGGTGCAGCGGCACGGCAACGTGCAGCGTGACCATAAACGCCAACACGTCAGTGTCGGCCACCTTCAATGCAGTCGCGGGCCTGTCCTCAATTAATCACGTGATCATCGTGACGCAGGAAAACCGGTCGTTCGACAACTACCTGGGTGAGCTGCGGCAATACTGGGCGCAGAACGGAATTCCGGATCAGTCGTTCGATGGCCTGCCCCAGTTCAATCCCGCTTCCGGCGCGCCGCCGCTGAAGGGCCCTCCACCATCGAGCCCAGGATGCGCCGACTCCGGAGAGGGTTATTGCAGTCCCGACCCGAGCCACCCGGTGACCTCATTTCATATGCCCTCGGTCTGCGACGAGAACACCAGCCCGTCCTGGAACGAGTCTCACAACGATTGGTACTACCAAGATCCGGTGACGGCCCCGGCAGCAGGTGGCGATGGTTTTGTCTTCACCGCCGCTTACGATGCGCGTGCACTCGGCTATTACGATAGCGATGGGGTCCGCGCAATGGGCTATTACGACAGCGACGACCTGAATTTCCTCTATTTCATGGCCACGGACTTTGCAACATCGGACCGCTGGTTTATGCCCGCCATGTCGCGCACGAATATCAATCGCGAATACCTGCTGGGCGCAACCTCGCACGGATACGCATATCCGAACGGAACCACCGCCTCGGACACACCGCAGATCAATACGATGACCATCTTCGAGGACCTTCAGAACGCGGGCATCACCTGGAAGATCTACGTGGATACCACGGGCAGCGGCTGTTCCGATACCCCCCCTTACGATGCAGCGTGCCTCATGAAGCACAGTTATCTCTCAAACTTTACCTACGCGCAAACCGTGGTCAGCAAATATCCGCAGAATATTGCGCCGGACTCGCAGTATTTCATCGATCTTCAGAACGGGACCCTGCCTCAGGTTGCGGAATTTGAGCCGCCCTCCGATGCAGGTCTGGATGAACATGGAACCGATTCCGACTCCGATGCGCCAACGAACGTCCAGGCTGGCGAAGCCTACGTGGAGTCGCTCATCACCGCGCTGATGAACAGCTCCTCGTGGAGCAGTTCGGCATTGTTCTGGACCTACGATGAAGCAGGCGGATTGTACGATCATGTTCCGCCGCAGCCGATGCCGAGCCCGGATGGCATCAAGCCAGTCGATCTGCTGCCGGGCGATATCTGCACAGATTCGACCGGCCCCACCTGCGACTTTGTCTTTACTGGCTACCGCATCCCGCTTGTCGTTGTTTCGCCATACGCAAAGAAAAACTACGTCTCGCACACGGTGGCGGATTTTACAGCGATGCTGAAGTTCATCGAGACTCGATGGAATCTGCCTCCGCTGACCAAACGAGACGCCGCACAAATGGACATGACAGAATTCTTCGATTTCAACGATCCGCAGTGGATGACGCCCCCTACGCCGCCGGCGCAGAACCGGGGTGGTGCATGTTACTTGAGTACGCCGTAGATCGGAACCATTTTCGCGGACCCTCAATCAACCGATGTGTCGAGTGCGCCTTTTCTGAAAAGGACAAAGGCACTCGACACCTCGTCTCTGGATAGTCGTCAGAACACCCGCGACGCCAAAAGGCCGGAGCAATGCTCCGGCCTTTTGGCGTCGTTGATCGTCGATCAGTTTAGAGCTGGTTCATATTCTGAAGGAACTCGGCGTTGTTGCGGACCTTTTCGAGCCGGCTGATCAGCAGTTCCATCGCCTCGACTGGCGACAGCGGATTCAGCACCTTGCGCAAAACCCAGATGCCCTGCAAATCTTCCTTGGGAATGAGCAGCTCTTCCTTGCGGGTGCCGGAGCGCTGAATGTCAATGGCCGGGAAGACTCTCTTATCAACCAGCTTGCGGTCGAGGATGATCTCCATGTTGCCGGTACCCTTGAACTCCTCGAAGATGACTTCGTCCATGCGCGAGCCGGTATCGACGAGTGCAGTGGCGATGATGGTGAGCGAACCGCCCTCCTCAATGTTGCGGGCCGCACCGAAGAAGCGCTTGGGCCGCTGCAGCGCGTTCGAATCAACACCGCCGGAGAGCACCTTGCCCGATGGTGGAACGATGGTGTTGTAGGCGCGTGCCAGTCGCGTGATCGAATCAAGCAGAATCACGACGTCGCGCTTGTGCTCCACCAGGCGCTTGGCCTTTTCGATGACCATTTCGGCCACCTGCACGTGCCGCGCGGCTGGCTCATCGAAGGTCGAGCTGATGACCTCACCCTTGACGGAGCGCTGCATGTCGGTGACTTCCTCAGGCCGCTCGTCGATGAGCAGAACGATAAGCACCACCTCGGGGTGATTCGAGGTGATCGAGTTGGCGATCGACTGCAGCAGCATGGTCTTGCCGGTGCGGGGCGGCGCCACGATCAGCCCACGCTGTCCCTTGCCCACGGGCGTCAGCAGGTCCATCACGCGGCCGCTGGTGCCCTCGCGCACGGTCTCCATCTTGATCCGCTCCTGCGGATAGAGTGGCGTGAGGTTATCGAAAAGGATCTTATTTCGCGTTTCCTCGGGCGACTCGAAGTTGATAGCCTCGATCTTGACCAGGGCGAAGTACTTCTCGCCCTCATGGGGTGGGCGCACGTTGCCGCTGATCGAGTCGCCGGTCTTCAGGTCGAACTTGCGGATCTGCGAAGGTGAAACGTAGATGTCGTCGGGCCCGGGGAGGTAATTGTAGTCGGGCGAGCGCAGGAAGCCGTAACCATCGGGGAGAATCTCAAGGACGCCTTCAGCGAAAATATGCCCTTCTTTTTCGCTTTGCGCCTGGAGGATCTTGAAGATCAGGTCTTGCTTGCGGAGGCCGCTGGTGCCAGGTATCTCGAGCGTGCGTGCGATACGGCTCAGTTCAGTGATGTTTTTTTCTTTCAGTTCGGCGATGGTCATGTTCACCTGCGTTTAGGCGGGATATCGAGAGGGACTGCAGAGAGGGGAACTTACTCATGAGCAGGGTGGGAAATCAAAGTATACACAACAACACAGACCGGTCTTAAAGCAACGCCCGAAAACTTCGCGCGGAATCCGGGCGCCGGGGAGGCGCTGCCGTCTTCGATGGGGGTTGCTCTAAAACCATAGTCTGACGAAAGGTTCAATGATGCGCTAAGGGCGCTTGGACTGTTATGCAGCCCGGCGCCGCTCCACCGGCTGCGCCGCCGCTTCTTCCTGCACCGGCGAGCCAGGGTTGGAATGATGGAAACGGTCCAGAACTTCGTTCGTGGTGTCCTGCAGCCGGGTGTTGGGTTTGTGGAGCTTACGGGTCGCCTTGCTCGCCAACTGACAGAGCTGGTAGCGGTTGGACACATGAGAGAGTGCCCCAAAAACTAAATCGGAACGCATTGCAGTCTTCTCCTTCATGAAGTTCACTGCCCGATCGGAACTGCTTGGCACCGCCGGTGCAGCCGGGAAAGCCTGGAG
>JASIJX010000523.1 GCA_030049955.1 Acidobacteriaceae bacterium | reverse complement strand
GTTTCCGCAACAGGCCCATCTGCAGTGGCGACATAAGATTAGAAAGTGAACCGCATGCTCAGTTGAATCTCCCGAGCCGGATAAGCGCTGGAAACATCACCAAAGTTGGTCGCAAGATCGTAAGTGCTGACGGTTTGGAAGTTGACGCGATTGAAGGTATTAAAGAAGTCTGCGCGGAAGCTCAGGTTCGTCTGCTCGCCGAATCTCCAGCTCTTGTAAGCAGACAGGTCATAATCCTGGTAGCCAGGATTCTGAACAGTGTGCGTTCCCGAATCGCCTTGGACTCCGACCGCGCTTATATTAACAACATTTTGCGTACTGAAATACGGGCCAAGTCGGAAGTTCCTTCCTAAGCCGCCATGCAGTGAATGGTTGTTGACCGGACCGACGATATTGGGCAATGCGCCATCGAAGAACCCGATGTTCTGCTGGCTTCCCAATGTCGTCCATGGTCCGGTGCGCAGCGTTGCGATGCCTGCCAGTTTCCAGCCTCCCGCAAGCGCATCTGCGAGAGTGCTGCCGTTCAGGAAGGTTTTGCCCTGCCCGAACGGCAGCTCATATATGCCGTTCGCTGTAAAAATATCGTTTATGTCTTCCGTGCAGTGGCTGTAATCGAGATGCATATTGACGTGCCAGGCAAATTCATCCTGATAGGGAGTACCGAGGCACTTGGACCAGGTATAGTTGACCGCCGTTGAAAATCCGGAGCTGAACCGCTTCTCAATGCGCCCAATTAAAGCGTCGTAGTTCGAAGTTCCAGTCTCTTGGTTTTCCTGAACGCCGCTGTAGCAGCCCACAAGGTTCGGCGGAGTTCCGCAGGTGGCATAAAGTTCGGCCACGCCACTTGTATTCAGGGGGTCAATCTCATTGCGCTCCTCGAAATGTCGTTCAGAGGTTCCGAGGTAGGCAACTTCAAAAAGCCAGTCCTTGATCGTGTGATCGATAGTCAGATTCCATTCGTAAGCATATGGGGTAGCTCCGTTCGCTTGGATGAATGAGACTGTCGGGCCTCCCCCCGAGAAGTTTCCATTGGTCATTGCCGACGAGTACATCCCCGGCAGGCCATGCGTTCCGTCCAGATTGAAGGCGAGGGGCTCACCGACAGCAGGATTATTGAAATCGTCAACTTCGTAAAGCTGTGTGGTATCCACTTCCACTTCATACTGGTTAATGTTCGCCTGCAGATAGTACATTCCGAATCCGCCCTTGATATCCGTATTCATCCTTTCGGACGGAATCCAGTTGAAACCGAGCCGGGGCGCGACATTGGTCCAGACAGGCTTGACCATGTTTCTCCCTAACCCCAGGACACTGGTGGCCGGATAGGTCAGGTCCTGCCCGGTCTGAATGTCAAAGCTGCCAACCCGATTATTAGCCTCCACCGGGGGTGAGCGATGCTCCCAACGTAGGCCGTAGTTCAGCGTAAGTTGTCGATTGACTTTGTAATTGTCCTGCACGTAGTAGGCCTGGTACCACATGCTAAGGTTCATGGTGGGCCCGCCAAGCGAAGTCCTCGTGGTAGACGGGACACCCATCAGCAAGTCAGCGACCGGATCTCCGCTGTACGCTCCGTTGAAACTAATCGAGGTAGCCGACCAGTCTTCATAGAGGTACATTGGTTCGTACCGGATGTCCAGGCCAGCACTCAGTTGATGTTTTCCCTTTTGGAACATCAGGGACTCCGTCCACATGTTCAACCCTTCCCTCACCAGGTCCGTACCGTTCGTTGAACCGGGATTTCCATATCCATTCACGCCAATTGAGGGAGGACCGTCCGATCCGGGCAGATCTTCCTCGTTGGCCAGCCCCAGTGGGTTGGCAAGGGTGGCATCGTAACCATCTCCACGCTCGAGGCCAACCGCAGTGTGGCTCCAGCCATAACGAACATTGTTCACTAGGCGGGGCGAAAAAGTATGCGTCCATCCGATGGCTACATTCTTGGGGGACGAGGGAAAGATCTGATCGTTGAATGTGGTCATGCCTGGCGCCGTCGCGGTTTGATTGGTGCCGGTGTATCTGCCAAAAATGGTGTCCTTAGCCGAGACCGAGTAATCAATACGGCCGCTGAACTGATTCCAGTTATTGGTCGTCGTTGCCACGTTGAAGTAGTTGGCTGTGCCGTTGAGGTAAGAGCCGCTGGGCGCCGGATACAGCGCCAGGATCTTCTGCCCAATTGCACTGAAATAAGAGCTTGGGACCTGGTTGCCTGTGAGCGGCGCGTAGCCGGTCGGTGACGCAGAATCGAGTACATATGGATTGTAGAGTTGCTGGGTATCAGCGCTGAAGTTACCTGCGATCTGGTTGGCATTCGGAACCAGATTGTAATCATCGCTCGGCACAAGCTGACGGAACCCTTCATAATTGCCGAAGAAGAATATCTTATTCCTCTTTATCGGACCTCCCACGCTTCCTCCAAACTGGTTCTGATGGAAAGCCGGAGCGCCCGGGGTAATATCGAAATAGTTTCTTGCGTCGAAGTCATTATTCCGCAGGTACTCATATGCGGTTCCGTGGAAGCGATTCGTGCCAGACCTCGTAACGACGTTGACAAACGCTCCTCCGACTCCATACTGCGCAGGGGCCGCGGAATTCATCACAACAAACTCCTGAACCATATCCGGATCCGGTTGCAGGCCCGCGGCGCCGTACCAGGCATTGCGCGTCTCAATTCCGTCGTAGAGGTAACTGTTGTCGTCTTCTCTCAGACCGCTTACGTCGACCGCAACCACGCCGGAGTCCGAAGCCCATGATGAGGCCGGGGATGAAATGCCGGAGACCCCGGAGATGGGCACGACACCGGCATCGAGCTGCGCCAGTTGCAGGTAATCGCGGCCGTTCAAGGGCATATCGTCAATCTGCTGGCTCTCAATGAGCTGTTCGTCGTGCGAAGACTCCGTGTTCAAAAGCAGAGCAGCCGCACTCACTGAGACAGTTTGTTCAGTCTGACCCACCGCCAGGGTAATGTTCTGCTGGAACAATTGGCCAACGATAAGCGTAAATGCCTGAATGTGTTGCGTTGCAAACCCGGTTTTGGCCACGTCCATCGTATATCTTCCCGGCGGCAGATCGGGAACGTGATAGGCGCCGAGGTCGTCCGTCATTGCGTGATACACGATACCTGTCGCGGAGTTGGTTATGGTGACATTTGCGCCGAGCACAACCGCACCGGTCTTGTCCGTCACGGTTCCATTCACCTGACCAGCGGTTACGCTTTGCGCGTGGCCACAGATTGAACCCGAAAGACAAATGATGAGAATCCAGAGAAACGTTTCTGCAATCTTCCCCGCAACGGAAGCATGCTGCGTCGCCCGCTGCCAATATCTCTGCATCATATGACCTCCTCAATGCAAGCGGTTCGATGGTGATCGACCCTCTGCGCAGGCGGGGCAACACAGCAATCGTTGTAAACATTTACAGATACTTTTCTACTTATCTCCAAGAACCACGAGATCATAGGATTGACCGATCGTGAGACGCAATAGGGCTAGGGACCCAATTCAAAATGGTGCAAAAGACCTATCGGCAAAATGCACCACGCGATATGATCTTGGCGATGTTCCCATAGAAGAGGACGGCCGGGCCAGGGTACGAATCGCATTGAAATTGCCTTGAGCGCAATCACCCGGTCTTGCCCGTCGTTAGCGGTGAGCGCGGGATTCACCGTGCAAGACAGCCGCCGGCTGAATAGCGGGGGAGTGCGTCAATGCGTCTGCCTCATGTGACTTCTGCAAAATTGCTGGTAACCGTGCTTGTTCTCGGCACTGTCTCGCTTGCCGCATGGCTCTGGTTTCACTGGCGGTTGATGGATACCACAGTTCCTGCTCACAGCTATGTCCTGCAGTCTGCTCACATAAGCGACTGGACCCAGTTTGGAGGCAGCTGGGAGATCGCCGATGGCGCAGTAAAATCCAATTCATACGAGCGCGGTGCCAAGCTGCTGGCAGGCTCAAGATATTGGAGCAACTACACAGTCAGCTCTGACATCTGGTTTGAAGGTCCGGCCGCCGACATGGGCGTCGTCATACGCACAAATGACGAATCGATCGGAGTCGATTCCTACAACGGATACTTCGTTGGCATTCGCAGCCTGGATGGAACTCTCGTACTGGGTCGTGCCAGCTATTTTTGGCGCGAGGTGCTGCCCGTTAGCATGCCCGGCGGAATCCGTCCCTTCACCTGGTATCGCCTGCGAATCACAGCATACGGATGCAACATTGCCGCTTCCGTCACCAACCTGGCTACGCAGCAAGCCGCCTGGATCGCATATGAGGAACATTTTTGCATCAAGAGTGGACGCTTCGGATTGCGAACTCTCAATGGCAACGCGAAGTGGAGTAATATCCATGTGGAACCGGCTACATGGCATGACTATCTGGAGCTTGAACAGCACGCGCGAAACGTGCAACATCCGTTGGTGGTCAACGGTCCGCCTTGGTGGACGCCATGGCACGTAGGAATGCTGTTCTTCGGCGTCTTGACCGCTGCGATGCTCATCCAGCTCGGCTACTTTCAGTTTGCAAGGTGGAAGACCGAGACCATTAACCGCGAGCGGGAACGGTTAGCTCATGAAATTCACGACACCATGGCACAAGGATTTGCGGGAATCGGATACCAGATCCAGGGATTACGCACCGGCATCATCCGTGGTGACTTGATCGATCGTTCCAGCATCGCGGAGCAGCTTAACATCGCCTATCAACTTGTCCGCAGCTGCCATGAGGAAGCCAGCAGAACCATCGCCCTTTTGGGACTGGCTTCGCCGCAGATTCAGCACCACCTTCTCGGAATCCTCGATGGCATGGCGCGGAAAGCTGCGAGAAACAAAATCAGCACAATCGCGGAACTCCACGGCGATCCGATTCCCCTGAACATTCGCGTTGCCGACGCTCTTCTGCACATCGGGCGGGAAGCAATTGCCAACGCGCTGAACCACGGAGATCCGACAGTACTGAAGATCCAACTGAAGTTCGAGCGTGACAATGTTGAGCTAGTCGTTGAGGACAACGGGAGGGGATTTCAATACTCGAAAGAAGCAGAGGGATTTGGCATTCTCGGGATGCAAAAACGAGCTCGCGGCATCGGAAGCGCGCTGCGAATCTCGAGCACGCCAGGGCAGGGAACACAAGTGCGGGTGAAGGCTGCAATGCAGGATTCGCGGTTACTCTATCGTCTTGCCCCAGGGATAAAGCGCTGGCTCAAGGGTGTTTTGGCTGAAAGTAACTGAGCCGAAAACAACGGAGATGGCTTCGCTGCTCATTCACATTTCCGGCTGGTGCACCGCAGGCTCTCGCTGCCAGTTCCGAGAGCTACGCTCATTCCGACAACCGGATAAGCCCGCGGCGGAGAGCGATTGTAACCGCCTCGGTTCTGTCACGTGCACAAAGCTTGAATAAGCAACTGGTTACATGGTTTCGGGCCGTTTTTGCGCTGATGAAGAGGCGATCTGCGATCGCTTTGTTGGTCAACCCCTCGGCGGCAAGCCTGAGCACTTCAAGCTCGCGCTGAGTCAGTTCCTCGCGAGCTATTGCATCCGTCAGCCGTTTAGCAATGTTTGGCGGAATACAGGATTGGTTTTGATAGACCATCTCGACCGCATGAATGATTTCCTCCTGCGGACTGTTTTTGAGAAGGTATCCCATCGCCCCTGCCTTTAAGGCCCGCAGTATATAGTCGTCTTCGTCATAATTGGTCAGCACCAGGACGCGAATGTTTTCGGCGATGCGGCGTAGCTCCCCGATTGCCTCAACGCCTTCAACTTCGGGCATGCGCAGATCCATCAGCACAACATCCGGTCGGACCTTCTGAACCTCTTGCACGCCTTCCTGTGCTGAGCCCGCCGTTCCGGTAACCACGATGTGCTCCTCGCTCTCCAACATGGTTCGCAAACCGAGCCGCACCACTGGGTGGTCATCAACGATCAAGACCTTAATGGGTTCTTTAAGCGGATCCTTGACCGAATACTTAATCGGATCGTTCATCGGCTTGGCCTGCCCTGTCACGCACACATCTTAATCCCGTCCTTGTGCAGGTTCAACAACTCGTGACATCGAAGCCTCATGGGTTATGCCCTTGCCTTCCGTGATGGTGTAGATGCGATCCGGTGCGGGTAGCCTGACGGTCTCTATCGCGCCCGAAGGCCAGTGAATCTCCGCCGAGCCGGCGTCGGTGGCGTCGCCCAGGCCGAAGTGCAGGCGCCGATCGTTGGCGGAAATGTAGCTTCCGCTGGCCAGCACATCCTGGCGCTGACGCATCCCGTTGGCTGTCAAGTACACGGTGGCGCATGTGGCGTCGCGGGGGCTCTTCGGACCTCCGACAAGGCCAATCTCGACCCAATGATGATGGTCGGGATACACGTTACGCAGCAACACGGGCGGCCCGTCGATAGGATTGATCACCACGTCGATCTTGCCGTCGTTGAACAGGTCGCCGAACGCGGCTCCGCGCGCGGGAATCACGTCAGCGAGTCCCGTTCCTTTAACCGGCGGAACGTAGGCGAATTTGCGCCCCTTGCCTGTGGGGTCCGGAATGTTGTGAAACAGCAGCGGCCGCTCGGCAAACGACGTGCCCCACCGTTGCTGATCGACCTGAGGATAAACATGGCCGTTGACCATGAACAGGTCGAGCCAGCCATCATTGTCGTAATCGAGAAACCCGTCGCCCCAGCCCACGAATGGGATGGTGATGGGCGCGATGCCCGCCTTGTAGCTCACGTCAGAGAAGTCGTCGTTTCCGTCGTTGTGATAGAGCACCTTGTAGTCATCGCCGAAGTCGGTGACGAAGAAGTCAACCAGCCCGTTGTTTTCATAGTCGCCGGCGGCAATTCCCATGGAAGCAATCTCGCGTCCGTCATCATTGAGCGCAAAGCCTGAAAGGTAGCTCTCGTCGTCGAATGTGCCGTCGCCTTTGTTGATGTAGAGATAGTTGGGTTCCGAGTCGTTGCCCACTACCAGGTCAGGACGTCCGTTACCTCTGAGCGAAATGAAGATGGCAGTCAAGCCGTAGTACGACTGCTTGTCCGCAACGCCCGCCTTCGTCGTGACGTCGGTAAACGTGCCGTCGCCGTTGTTATGAAACAGATGGTCTGGCTCACCGGCCAGCCCTCTCGGCCCACAGTTCACCGCTGCGCCACGATACTGGCAAAAGGCGTAATTCATTGCTTTGCTACCGGCTATAGGCAACTGGTTACGGTCGAAGTGAACGTAGCCGGCAACATAAAGGTCGAGCAGCCCATCGCCGTCATAGTCACCCCAGGCAGAGCCTGTGGACCAATTACCCAACTGCACCCCGGCTTTTTCGGCGACATCGGTAAACGTTCCGTCGTGGTTGTTATGGTAGAGCCGGTTCTTGCCGTAGTTGCTCACGAACAGATCGGGCCAGCCGTCGTTGTCGTAGTCGGCAACCGAGCAGCCATAACCCCAGCGGTCGTTGGTTACACCGGCCTTCGCCGAGACGTCGGTGAAGGTTCCGTCATGATTGTTGTGGAAGAGGGCGGCGTGTGGCGGCTCTTCCTTGCCGTCCAGGGCGTCGAAGGTCGAACCGTTGACCAGGTAGATGTCAAGCCAGCCGTCGTGGTCGTAATCGATCAGGCAAACTCCCGAGCCATTGGTTTCTACAATGAAGTTCTTCTCCGGCGAGCCCATCTTGTGGCGCCAGCCGGAAAGGCCCGCCTGCTTGGTTACGTCCTCAAAGACAACTGGCCCTTCATTTACGAATCCTCCGGCCGTGATGGGCCGTTTCTGCTCGTCATACACGGGGGTAGCTGCCAAGCCGGAGGCTACGCCGCTCGTGGCGCCTGGCTGCGCCGTCGTGGTTTGCTGCTGAGCATGTAGCGCAGAGGGAAGAGCGAGTATGAAGACCAGAAGGTATGCAAAGAGACTGCGGTCCCGCAGCAAAAGGGCTCCTCCAAAAATGGATGGTGTGACACCATAATTGTATGCACGAAACAGAACGCGTGGAAGCATATGTGTGACTTGGGTATCCCTGGATGACTACAACGGTATGCGGGTTTATCTGCCGGACCATGGCTGAATTGATTCCCGGCGCGAGCGCAAGTAGG
The DNA here is from genome assembly GCA_030049955.1 of Acidobacteriaceae bacterium. Next base: position 6,174 of record JASIJX010000523.1, on the reverse strand, counting down.
CGATAAGGTCCTTGATCTGCTGTGGCTTCAGAAGATCTTTCCATCCGGCTTGGACCGTCTACTTCCCCTTCAGAAATTCATAAGGAATTCCGAACCGCCCAATCTGCACGATCGCTTTTTCCTCCGGCGGCCAGATGTGAAGGCTTTCCACGCGGCTCGAGCCGCCAATTCTTCGCGCATCGGTTGTGCCCACCAGTTTGCCGGTGGCTGCCACGTGGAAGTGAACGCTAAGAGAGTCTTGTTCTCCTGCGCGCGTCCATCCAAAAACGTAGTCGCCCGGCTCAAGCAGAATTCCACCCAGCCGGAGTGGCGCCTGCACGATGAGGTAATGCGAATATTTTCCGTCGGCGGAGTAGCCGGCGGTCAGCAGAACCACCCCGGCGAAGAAGCGCCCGCGGCTGTCCACGACTCCCGACGCGGTCCGCATCTCGGTTTCGATGCGCTCATTTTCGACCTGCGCGCGCGACGGCAGCACTGACTGCAACTCGGCATCCGTGGCCTGGCGCCACGCGGATTTCTGCGCCGCCAGCGGCGAAACAAGCAACAGCACTCCTGCGCAAAGGATTGTCCCTGTCATGGATCGCATCATCACGATCTTTGCTTCCTCAGCGATTCGAAGGGAACGATGCCTCGCCGAATAGCGGCTGTGGCAGCCTGTGTCCGGTCGCTGACGCCCAGCTTGCTCAACAGACTATTGATATGCGTCTTGACAGTCGCCTCGGAGATGTCGAGCACCGTGCCGATCTCCTTGTTGCTCTTGCCATCGACAATCTGCTCCAGCACATCGAACTCGCGCTGGGTTAGTTCCTCGGCGCCCACGCGTTCGGCCAGCCGCGCGGCAATTGCGGGAGGAATATGCGAGTGGCCAGCGTGGACGGCGCGAATCGCCGTAACCAATTCTTCCGTGGTCATGCCCTTGAGCAGATAGGCCTTCGCACCGGCCTTCAGCGCGCGGTAAATGTCTTCATCGCCGTCATAGGTGGTAAGCACGATGAAGCGCGCCTGTGGTTCTTCAGCGCGCAGGCGCTGAATGACATCTACACCGCTCAACCTGGGCAGCCGCAGGTCAATGAGCGTGACTGCCGGCCGGTGCTTCCGGAACTGCGCCATTGCTTCCATGCCATCGGCGGCCTCGCCCACAACATCCAGGCCATCCACTACTTTGAGCAACGCCACCAATCCCTGGCGGACTACGTTATGGTCCTCCACAACTAACACGCGAATGGGTTCGGTCCTCACTGTAATTCTCCCGTTTCTTCCCGCACTTCAATTGGAGTCTGCGCGCACAGCCTGACCGAAGTTCCGGCGCCCGGTTCGCTCGTTATCTCCAGCGATCCTCCCATGGCCGCAGCGCGCTCCCGCATGCCTATCACCCCAAAATGACCCGCCGCGGGCTCAACTGCGCCTCCGCGCCCATCGTCCCGCACCTCGAGCACAACAGAATCCGCGCCGTACTCCAGCTGAATGGACACGTGTTTGGCTCCAGCATGTTTCTTTACATTATGCAGCGCTTCCTGGGCCACGCGCAGCAACTCGCCCTCCATTTTTCCGGGCAGCGCGCGGTAGGCGCCAAACAGCTTGAACTCTGTGCCAAGCCCGTCGCCGGCCGTCTCCGCCATGCGCCGCAGTTTGAGCGGCAGCGTTGTCTCGCCGCCGTCCTGCGTGCGCAACGACCAGATCGATTGGCGCGCATCGGCCAGCCCCTCGCGCACGTACTCGCGCGTCAGGTTCAACTGCCGGACTGCGTCCTCGAGCTTCCGCAGCCGTAATAGCTCCGTCAGCACTTCGAGCTGCACCGAGATGCCCACATACCCCTGCGCGAGCGTGTCATGAATCTCGCGCGCAATCCGGCTGCGTTCCCCCAGCACTGCCCTGAACTCGTGCTCAGCCAGGCGCAGCCGCTGTCGTAGCAGCAGCAAAACCAGTGCCGCCGCGGCAGTGAGAAGCAACAGATAGAACCACAGCATTTGGTAGAAGTGCGGACGCAGCCCGAAGCTGAGCGCCGCACCGGCCGTATTCCATGCACCGTCGTTGTTCGCTGCCTGCACGCGGAAGATGTAATGCCCCGGCGGAATATTGGTGTAGTAGGCAGTGCGCCGCGGGCCGGCCTCAGTCCAGCTGTGGTCGAAGCCTTCAAGCATGTAACGGTAGCGCACCTTCTGCGGCGCGACAAAACTCAGCCCAGCGTAATCGAACTCAAAGTGCACATGCCCGGCCGCGATCTTCAGTTCTTGATTCATCTGGCCCAGAGTTTGGTCCACGTCATCTACCGCGAAGCGCTCGAGCTTGACCGGCGGAGGAAGCTGGTTGATGAGAAAGTGCTGGGGGTCCACCTCCACTAGCCCTTTGGGTGTGGCGAACCAGAGTCTTCCATCGCGCGACCGCCAGGCCGAAGGGTGGCTGTTGGTTGCGGTTTCGCGGCTGCGCAAGCCGTCGGCGGTAGTGAATTCCATCCAGCGCTTACATTCGGACGTGCCCCCTGTTCCGCCGCTGGCCTCCGCGTCGCAATGCGCGATGCCGTTGCCGGTCGCAAACCACAGATGCCCCCGGCCATCGTCCAAAATTGCGTGAATCGACGTCGGGGCAAGCTGATGGTCCAATCCTGCCGAGAATCGATGTCCATCCCAAACGTCCCAGCCGTGGTTCTCGGTGCCGATAACCAGCGTCCCGTCAGCGCGCGGCAACAGCGCCGTAACCACGTTGCTTGAAAGCCCATTCGCGGTAGTAAAGTTGTCGATCCTGCCGGCGTGCAGGCGTGACAGGCCTGCGAACGTGGCAACCCATAGATCGCCCTGCGCGTCCCGCGCCATTGCGCCCACCAGGTCGCTGCCCAGCCCATTCGCTTGCGTGTAAGTTTCCACCCGCGCTACGGCGGCCGTTCCGCGATGCGTGTTTTTGCCGGCCATCCAGTGCGCCAGCCCGTGCCTGGTTCCAATCCACAACGAGCCGTCAGCATCGACAAGCAGCGAGCGGATAAAGTCATCAGGAAGACCGTCGGCTGAGGTGAACGTAGCAACAGAGCCCGAGCGAATCCGGCTGAGCCCGTCCGGCGTGCCCACCCAAAGATCCCCGTTGGGCGCAGCGGCCAGCGACAGGATCACATTGCTGGCAAGGCCGTCTCGCACCGACCATGTACGCACCAGCGAAGCACGCACCGGCCGAGAATCCGGCATTTGAGCAGCTTCGCCCGCTGCGCCCGGCCGGAATGCGTTCAGCCCATCATTTTGTGTTCCCACCCACAACGTTCCCGCAGCGTCTTCAACCACAGTCGATGTCGCGTCGGAAGATAACCCATCGTGCGCGCCGAGCGTGTTGAAACGTTGGTCGCGCAGGACGTTGACACCGCCGCTCTCGGTACCCACCCACATATCTCCCTCGCGGTCTTCGAGCAGCGCCAAAATTGAGGCCGTGGCCAGAGAATCGTTAACAGGGAAGTGTTCGATCTTGCCCGCCCGCCAGCGCACCAGGCCCGCGTTGGTCCCAATCCATAGCGTGCCTTCGCGATCGGCAAAGACTGCCTGGATCCTGCTGCCGGGCAGTTCTTTGTCGGCGGCAAGATGGATCGCGGAACCGGCAGACTTCCGGCCCGGGAGAATCTCCAACGCGCTCGTGCCGCCTTCAACGCGGGCGCCACCTGGCATGGTTGTTTCAAATACCTCCGGGTACCCGCCCGGTGCAGAGAGCGCTGCGCCGGAAAAAGCCTGCGCGACGTTCCCAGTTACAAAGCGCGCCCCGTCAAACCGGGCCGGTCCTAGATCGGACCACGGATCGGTCCATGCCCACAGAACTCCGTCGGCTGATTCGGCCAGCGCTCGGATTCCATTACCCGGCAATCCATCGCTCGTGGTGAATGTCGACGCCCGCCCGTCCTTCCACCTCGTCAGCCCGTCGCTGGTTCCAATCCACAACGCGCCGTCGCGGGCTTCGAGAAGGCAGCGAACGTCGTTGCCCGGCAGTGCCGGCCGCGAGTTGTGATCGAAAACCTGAAATCCGCTGCCGTCAAAGCGCGCCAGCCCGGCCTCGGTTCCAAGCCATAAAAAACCGTCGCGCGTCTGCACCAGGGCCTGCACCGAGTTTTGCGGCAGACCATTCTCCATGACCCATGCCTGGTGGGCATAATCGGCAAGCGGAGTGGAAGGCTGGAGCGCAGCGGCGGACATGCAGCCCAGTGCCGCGCAGCCTAGCGTCGCGCAGAAAGACACGCAACGCATGAAGGCCGGAGCCGAAATAAGTTTTCTCGCAGAGAAAAGGTAGCGCCTGCTGCAAATAATTGACTGGGGAAAAACCAAAGACATCGGCCTTATCGGTTGAATCGCACGTAATTGCGGCCGGAATACAGGCGAAAGCCGCCTGCAGGATCGGCCGTGACCTGGAGCGGCCGCGGCCGCCGCATGACCTGGTCGTTGGCTGTGTGCGCTACCAGCACATTACTGCCGCCCAGGTCGGTAACCACAAACTTGCCCTCGACAAAGCCGAAGCCGTAAGCGCCGGCCGCGAGCCGCTTGCCTTCGATTTCGAGCGAAACTTCGGCGATCAAATAGCCCTGGTATTTCGCGGCAACGCCGGTCGAGTAGCCGCTGTTATCCACCAGGCTCATCAGCACAAAGTGCCCGTCGGCGAACTTTACGCCGCCGGAGTTACGTAGTTGCGACGGTGCGCTCTGCCCGTCGTAATAAACGGTGGCCGGAAACTGCTTTTGGAGCTCCGCCGGCGTCAGCAGGTTACTTGCGCCGGCCTGCGCCGTAATCAAGCCTGGTGCCGCCAACGCCGCCAGCACCATTGAGCCGGACAATAATCTCCCGATTGCCCGCCAACGCATCCCTCAGCCTCCTTCTTGAAGCGCGCAAGGAGTATAGCGCATCTGGATATGCGCTCGCGCGGCCCAAATGCGGTATCCTGAATCTGCGCGCCCGTAGCTCAGCTGGATAGAGCGAATGCCTCCGGAGCATTAGGTCGGGAGTTCGAATCTCTCCGGGCGCACCATACTCAAATCAACAACCTGCAGACACTCCCTCGATACGGGAGTGGTAGAGCCATCAAATCATTAGGGCAAGGCCGTTGATCGGCCTCTGACGTCGATCCAGCCGACGCCATCAGACCTCACCTCGAGCCAAACTCCGAGCCTGATCGGTTACCACGCCGGTCAGGCTTTTGTTGTCTGGTCATCTGGTGGCAGGTGGGCTGAATGTCGCGCAAAGAGTAATGCCCGAGTGGACGGTTAACCACCCCGAATCGCCTATTGATGCGAAACTGTTCGCTGAATTAAAGAAGCCTCAGAAGCGATCGCGCCATCTCAGCTGCGAAGGGACAAGTATGATTGATCACGTCTTTCTAACGGTGAGCAGTATAAAACGCTCGATCTTGTTTTACGAAGCGGCGCTAGCGCCTCTTGGTATCAATCAGCGTTTTGATTTCGACGGCAAGAATGGGCCACCGGGGCACCCTGATCTCAAAGGTTTCGGCGCAAACGGTCGCTTGTTCCTCTGGCTTCGTAAAGGCGTTGCGGACAGTCACGCTGTACATGTCGGCTTCGTAGCCAATAACCGTGATCAGGTCGACGCGGCCTACGCAGCCGCGATCGCAGCGGGAGCCGCCGACAATGGCGCACCTGCTCCCCGGCTCTACTATGACCCGCGCTACTACGCTGCCAACGTGCTGGACCCTGATGGCTACAGCATCGAATTCGTTTATAAGAGTTGGCAGCACTCATAAGAGGAACAGGGCAACCTGACCAAGTCAGCCTCTCTGAACGAGTGGTCGCCAATTCGGAAGCTACAGCACTATCAACGCCCGGGCTGAGAACGTCACGACCAGCAACACCTTCCGCGGTGCATTCAAGCGCCGCCGCTGCCTCGTTCCGGCTCCGCTTCGTCAATTTCGCGCGATCCTCTCGTCATAGCTTCACAGTGCGATTCGCATCACCGCCGCGCGCTACACTTCATGCTCAGTTCCTCGCCGGATTTTTGTTAAAACAGTAGGAATTAGATCACCCTGTTGATAAATTTGAGGCGACCTGGGTCAATTTGCTGCCTTTTGTTCCCCGCTTTCGCTGGCATTTTGGCGCTGCGCCGCATAGAATTTGCATGCATGTCCGAGTCCATTAACCACCGATCTGAGCAGATCATCAAGCTTCTACTCCGCACGGGCAGTGCCACCATCGATGAAATCCTTGCC
>JASIJX010000071.1 GCA_030049955.1 Acidobacteriaceae bacterium | reverse complement strand
CGCGCGATGTGAGAAGCCGGACCTCTCAAATCTCGCAGTCAATTACATGCTGCAGCAGGAGTTGATTGACAGAGCTGGCTATCCAACATATGATTAGCGTTCTTGGGACCGCTATCATTTTCTTGACACAAGGTCAACGACCTAAAAAGGGAGCCAAATGTTGAAAGGGCCGATAAGAATTACTCCGCGAGTTTCTACCATCCTCTTCCTAATCGCTGCTTTTGTTGCATGTGCTCAAAAGAATTGCGCGGAATCCCCGGCTCTGAAGACTATTAATCTAAACTCCGGATGGGAGTTCCGCCAGAGCGGTTCTATAGCGGAGGCGCAGAAACCTGCATGGCTGCCCGCCGTGGTACCCGGCGACGTGCACCTGGATCTGCTACGCAACAAGCTGATTCCCCCTCCGTTTTATCGCGATGATGAAGCTAAGCTGCAGTGGATTGAAGACGCCAGATGGGAGTACCGCACGAACTTTACTGCGGATGCGGAATTGCTGCGCCGCAAAAACATTGAGCTGGTATTCGAAGGTCTCGACACGGTCGCGACCGTCTCGCTCAATGGCCATGAGCTCTTCACCTCAAACAACATGTTCCGCGAGTGGCGCGCGGATGTAAAACGCTATCTGCGAGCAGGATCCAATGAGCTGCTCGTCGCGTTTCCTTCAAGCGTTTCTGCCGCCGAAGCGGCAGCGGCGACCGATAAGTGGAGGGCGCAGACACAAACCGCGGCAAAAACCTACGTTCGCAAGGCAGCTTACGAATACGGCTGGGACTGGGGCCCGACCTTCGTCACCAGCGGGATATGGCAACCTGTAAAGCTTGAGGCATGGGACTACGCCAGAATTTCGAATCTATATATTCGCCAGCAGGACGTTTCACGGGAAGTCGCACATGTGGAAGCGGCCGTCGAAGTGACTGCTGCCAGCGAATGCAGGTGCTCGGTCACCCTGGAGATGAAGTCACCAACCGGCTCCGTGACGCAATTCACGCGCGATGCGGTGCTCGAGGCGGGCGTGAATCACATCACGTTTCCTATCGAGGTGGCCCAACCGCAGCTGTGGTTCCCGGCGGGCTATGGAGCTCACCCGCTCTATTCGTTTGACGTCGTCCTCAAACGCGGCAGCGAGAAGGAGGATGAAGCTTCAGCACGGGCAGGCCTTCGATCGGTCGAGCTTCGACGTGAGCCGGATCAGTGGGGCCGCTCTTTCGAGTTTGTCGTCAACGGCATTCCAATATTTGCCAAGGGCGCCGATGTCATCCCATTCGACAGTTTTCCAAATCGGGTAACGAATGATCAGATTCGCGGCATTCTGCAGTCGGCCGTCGATGCCAACATGAACATGATCCGCGTCTGGGGTGGAGGGTACTACCAAAGCGACGACTTCTATACCATCTGCGATGAACTCGGGCTGATGGTATGGCAGGACTTCATGTTCGGCAACGAGTGGCAGCCTGGCACATATGCTTTCAAGGAGAATGTGCGCTCGGAGGTCGACTACCAGGTGCGGCGCCTTCGGAATCATCCCAGCCTCGTGTTATGGTGCGGCAACAACGAGACTGAGATCTCCTGGAATTGGGACCGCATGAAGGCGATTACTGACCAGCTCAGCGCGGAGACGCGCCGCCGTATGTGGCAGGACTACCTGACCTTGTTCAGCGGTGTCATTCCACAGGAAGTGGAACGGCTCAATCCTGAAACACCCTATTGGCCCAGTTCACCAAGCGCGGATTACGAAGACGTTTCCGATACCTACCAGTCTGGCGACTTGCATGACTGGAGCGTGTGGCACGGACGCGCTCCCTTCAGCGACTATGAGAAGCACTTTCCACGATTCATGAGCGAGTATGGCTTTCAGTCTTTCCCGGAGATGCGCACCATCGAGGCCTTCACCCTGCCCTCCGATCGGACAAGCATCTTTACCCCTGTGATGCTGGCACACCAAAAAAACGATGAAGGCAACAGCATCATTTCCGACTACATGCTTCGCTACTACGGCAAGCCGAAGGACTTTGCGTCGTTTCTGTACGCCAGTCAGGTGCTCCAGGCAGAGGGCGTGAAGATTGGCGCAGAACATCTGCGCCGAAGCATGCCGCGAGCCATGGGCTCTCTCTACTGGCAGCTGAACGATTGCTGGCCGGTCGCCTCCTGGTCAAGCATTGACTATTATGGCCGCTGGAAGGCGCTCCAGTATTACGCGCGCCGGTTCTATGCCCCTCTTCTGGTCAGCCCAACCATCGAAGATGGCGATATTGCAGTGTACGTAGTCTCGGACAAGATCAACGCGGTCGATGCCAGGCTGCATCTGCGTATCATGTCGATGAGCGGCCAGATCGTGCGTGAAACGGAGCAACCCTTGACCTTGTCTCCCCTGACGAGCAAGGCTTATATGCGGATTCCGCTTGAAGAGGTGACCCGCAATGTCCTGGACCTTGGCAAGGTTTTCGTGGCCGTCAGTCTCACGGTCGACGGTGCTGAGGTCTCAAGTAATCTCCTCTATCTGGTTCCAACTGCCCAGGTTAACCTGCCGCATCCTGTTATCGCACACGACCTGACACCGACCGCCAATGGATATCAGCTCCGGCTCTCGGCTCCAGAGCTGGCAAGAAGCGTCTATGTCAGTTTCGGTGATGAAGACGTACAAGTTTCCGATAACTATGTGGATTTGCTGCCGAATGAGCCCGTGACCATTATGATTCACAGTAGCTCCAGTCTCGACCAATTGCGCAAAGCAATGACCATCATCTCTCTGGCGGACGCATTTTCGAGCAAGGCGGTCAGTTCCGATGCGAGCATGGTTCCCGCAGATCCCAACTGGAAGTAAAGCTCTCATGGTAAGAACCACCTCTTTCGAGACTAGTTTGAGCTTGTTCCTGCTCTTCACGCTTTCTTTCAGCTCGCAAACGCTGACAGCTCAGGACTTCGGAATGAGATACGAGCGTGTGCTCAACTCCGGCTGGCAATTCCGCCAGATGGGCGCAGAACCGCTGCATGTACCGGACTGGTACCCGGCCGTGGTTCCCGGCGATGTTCATCTCGATCTGCTGAACGCCAGACTTATCGAACCTCCGTTTTACAGGGACAACGTCAATCGCCTGCAGTGGATCGAAAACGCCGACTGGGAATATCGCGATACATTCTCTGTTGGTGCTTCCCTGCTCAGGGAACGGCATGCCGAACTGGTATTTGAAGGACTCGACACAGATGCCGAAGTCTATCTAAACGGATCGCTGATTTTGACCGCCAACAACATGTTTCGCGAGTGGCGAGTCGATGTTCGATCCCGGCTGCGCAGCGGAGACAATATCCTGCTTGTGGTTTTTCCTTCTCCCGTTCGCGATGCCGCGAAAATCGCCGCCCTGGATCCATGGCGAAGCGCAACGCACGCACTCACACCCGAGAAGACCTATTTACGCAAAGCTGCTTACGAGTATGGGTGGGACTGGGGGCCGCGGTTTGTGACCTCAGGCATCTGGCGTGAAGTCCGGCTGGAAACATGGAATGAAGAGCGCATCTCAGATTTCTTTATCTCTCAGCAAGACATCCACCCTGAGGTCGCGCACCTGAACGCCGAAGTGGAAATCCTCGCCGACGCAGCGAAGGAAGCTACGGTCACAGTGACGTATTCCGAAGCATCTACCCAACATGCAGAGTCGCGCCGGGTTCTGCTGCGTGACGGCGTCAATCATATCGATTTCCCTCTCGAGATCAGCAAACCCGATCTTTGGTATCCCGCCGGCTACGGACGGCAACCGCTTTATCGCTTCACCACTTCTGTCGTGGTCGACGGCAAAGAGGAAGATGCTACCGAAACCCGAACCGGTCTGCGGTCGCTCGAACTGCGGCGTGTTACGGACACATGGGGCAGATCGTTCGAATTCGTTGTCAACGGCATCCCGATCTTCGCCAAAGGGGCAAGTGTTATCCCTTTCGACAGCTTTCCTGGTCGCGTAACCGCTGCAGACTACCGCCGTATTCTCGAAGCAGCGAAAGATGCCAACATGAACATGGTGCGCCAGTGGGGAGGCGGGTACTACGAGTCGGACATCTTTTATGAAATCTGCGACGAGCTGGGAATTATGGTGTGGCAGGACTTCATGTTCGGCAATGAATGGCAGCCGGGGACATGGGATTTTCGCCAGAATGTGGCCGCCGAAGCCAGCTACCAGATTCGCCGTCTGCGGAATCACCCTAGCATCGTTCTATGGTGTGGCAACAATGAAACCGAAGCTTCGTGGAACTGGCCCCGCACGAAGGCTATGACTCGAAACGACGCGGAAATCGCGCGGCACATGTGGCAAGGCTATCTTCTGCTCTTCAACGACACGATTGGTACGGCAGTCGAGAAGTACGATTCCGCGGTTCCTTTCTGGCCCAGTTCGCCAAGCGCGGATTATGAGGACACTTCCGGCGACTTCATCATGCCGGGCGAGCGGAACCTCGCCAGTCCGCAAAACTACATGTCTGGCGATATGCACCTCTATGGCGTGCAGGTTCCCGAAGATTACGCCAAATACTTCCCCCGCTTCATGAGCGAATACGGATGGCTCTCGTTTCCAGATGAAGCGACGATCGATCAGTTTACTGAACCCCAGGATCGATCCGGCATCTCAACTGCCGTCATGTTGGCGCATCAGGATGGGGAAAACGGCAACCAAGCTATTCTTCGCAAGGTACGCGAGCTGTACGGGGAGCCTAGGGATTTGCAGTCGCTCATTTATTTGAGTCAGATCATGCAGGCTGAAGCGGTAAAAGCAGGAGCGGAACACCTGCGGCGCAGTCGGCCGCGCACGATGGGATCGCTCTACTGGCAATTGAATGACTGCTGGCCTGTAGCATCGCTCTCGAGCATCGACTACTTCGGCAGATGGAAGGCATTGCAATACTACGCGCGCCGTTTCTACAGCCCGTTGCTAATTTCGCCGCATGTTGAGAATGGAGCGCTCGCCGTCTATGTCGTTTCAGACAGGCTGGCGGCACTTGAAGCCACCATCCAACTTCGGATCATGAAGTTCGACGGCACATTGCTGGACGAGCAGCGCTCCATGGTCTCCATTCCGAGTCTTTCCAGCCGGAACTACTTAACGCTTCCTCTGGAAGCGATCGAGAAGGTCAGTAACGGAACATTGGATTCGGTCTTCGCTGTCGCAGAGCTGATCGTCGACGGAAAGACAGTGTCACGGAACGTCGTTTTTTTTGCCCCAGAACAGAAATTGCAGCTCCCCCAACCCGAAATTCACGCCGAACTCACTCAGGCGGGCGATGCTTACAAGCTGCAGCTTACCTCGCGTGTACTTGCTCCCAGCGTAGCAGTAACGTTCGGGCCTTCCGATGTCCACTTGTCCGACAACTACTTTGATCTGCTTCCCGGCGAAACGCGAATGATCGAATTTAAGAGCCCAGCTTCCCTCGAGCAGTTACGGAGAAATATGACTGTGCTGTCAGTTGCAAACGCGCTCGCTTCCCAGTAATCTAGGCGGGCAACTCCTCGTGGCCCACGCAAATGCTCCGGCCTGAATGGTCCGTGATTTGCTGATTTCACCGCCCATCCCGCGCTCTCCCGAGCCCCCAAAAGCGGTTGGCAGCCGCGGCAATGATCGGTGGGGCAGAAGCATGGCCCGGATCATAGCCAGCAAGATTGCCGCGGAACGGCGAGCCTTCTCTGATACACCGCACGCGATGCAGTTATTGCTAGCGGCTAACGGGCTTTACGCCCTGGTTTTGCCTGTAATCGAGATTTTTGTGGCCGCTTTCATCATGCGCAGTTCCCGCAGTCCGGCCACTGTCGTGCTGTACCAGCTCATCATCTATGCAGCAACGCCAGTAGGATTCACTCTCAACGGGTTTTTTCTTCGACGCGTTGCGGCAAATCGGCTTTATGCCGTGGGAATGATCCTGACGGGCGTTGCCCTCTTCTATCTCATGATGCCGACAGCGAGCGGCCGGGCAGGGAGCGTCGCATCAGCAGTGGTGCTTGGCGTCGCGTCGGGCCTCTTTTGGGCCAATCGAGGCTGTCTTGTTCTGGCGATCACCCAAGATAGGCACCGCAATTACTATTACGGCATCGAAACCTGCATCATCACCGTCACTTCAGTCTTTGTCCCGCTGGCAGTGGCTTGGCTCTTTTCCCACGCAGGACCAGCCGGACAGTCCGCCATTACGGGCAAGCGGGAATATGGGATTCTCTCTGTAGCTTCACTGGTGGTCGCCACTCTCGCGGGGGTAGCCATTGGACGAGGTTCAATGCGCTTGCAGGCTCCGCAAAAACTTCTGTTCTTCCGCAGCCATCCGATCTGGCGCCGCATGCTCTGCCTCGCCATACTCAAGGCGATACCTCAAGGGTATATCGTCACTGCTCCGGCTTTGTTGATTTTCTCTTTCGTCGGTCGTGAACAGACGCTGGGGATTATTGAAGCGGTCGGTGGGTGTGTTGCTGCTGTCTGCCTCTATTGCATCGGCCGCCTCAGCAAACCGGAGCACCGTATCGCCGTCTTGACGATTGGACAGCTTACGTTCCTTGCCGGCTCTCTTGTCAGCGCCATCTTCTTCGACGAGACAGGGGCCTTGGTCTTCATGGCCTGTCTTCTCGCTGCAAAGCCACTCATCGACTTCGGTTACTACCCCATTCAATTCTATGTAACGAATATCGCGTTGGATCTTGAGCGCCGAGGCGATTACAGCTATATTATGAGCCACGAATGTGCAACTTTCGTGGGCAGGCTCATTGGTTGCGGTGTCTTTCTCGGCATCACATCGTCGTTTTCTGATGTCGTCGCCCTGCGATACGCATTACCAATCATCGCCTTCTTACAGTTGCCTTCCGTCCCCCTCGCTCGTAATCTGATCGCGCGGTGTCGCCGGGCAGACCTATGACCGTAGTGGGAAGCAAATTGTCCGCCCCGCTTGCAAGCCTGGTCTCGCGACATGGACGGCCCGCGTGGAGCATTAATTAAATGCAGGAATGACCCAACAAAACGCATTCTATGTGGAAACGTGTCCCAGATTCATTCAGTATTTGGCACAAAAATTATGCGGCCCCTCCACTTCAGTTTGACGCTTTCGTCCCAGCTTAGACCGAACAGCGATCCTGACATCACGGTTCTCGGAATTACATCTTGCATAAATAATTGCCTTAAACACGAAGGCCGCAGCGAGGCGAACGCTGTGGCCCATGAAGGTGTAATTGGGTTTAGGGAACATGGCATCGATTCGTGATTTTCCGGTTCTGGGGCCGATAATACATCCGTTCCGTTTGGGGATCGTTGAGGTTCACGAAGTGTGGGGAAATTTGTGGGGACCCTCGGGGCCATTCAGGGGTAGAGCCACGGTAAAGCCGACCATTCAGGGGCAAGAGCCAAATGCCGTAGACCCGCGTATTCATTGACGTTTGAGCAGCTCAGGGCACTTGCGGGTAAATATGTCCAATCGGTTGAAGATGCAGGCGATGCGCTTTGGGAGCAGAGGGTCGGGGGTTCGAATCCCTCCGCCCCGACCATTAGAATCAACAACATTGCATATCTGCCTCTACGCGGAGTGGCCGGTTTCGGGTAGTGCTCGCTGAGGGGATTTCGATCGAGGTCGAGCCAGGTTTCGATGCCGCGGAGCTGCGGCGATCGTCTTCTTGTGTACGTCCAGTCCGATGTAGTACATGTCGTCTTTGAGAAGCCTCCGAGGTTGTTCTCTGAATCAGCGCGCCACTGAGTTCAGCTTTTTGTAACACCTCGTGCTCCTCTTCGACTTAGCATTCAAACACTACCGCGGCACATGTCGCGTGTCCATCATTCAACGATGAACGCGACATGTGCAATATTGACCGACTTAAAACAAGGCGATCACGACGGACTAGCCACACAGCACCAGGAATCCTAAAACCGGCTAAATTCATGCACGTTTTCAATCGATACGGCAGCACGCAAGCGTATATCCCGGCTGGATGCGCCGACTAGAATTCCATATTCCCCAGGGTCAGCTCTCCACTTTTTACTTTGCTCGTCATAGAAAGCCAATGCGCTTGGTCGAAGCGCAATATGTACCCGCTTGCTTTCACCACGGTTAAGTCTCACTTTGGTAAATCCCTTCAG
>JASIJX010000070.1 GCA_030049955.1 Acidobacteriaceae bacterium | reverse complement strand
AAGCGGACAATATCCACGCCGATGCTGCTGCCCGAGCCCAGCACGTGCAACTTGCCTTCAGGCGCAAGCCGCAGGGCAAGAGCCTCCGCGCGCAGACTGGCGCTGTTCGACAGCACAACGTGGGCGCAGCGGCAGGCGAGGCGTTCGAAAGCGAGAAGCATCCGCCGCTTTAAGCCTCTTGCACCTTCGAGCTTGAGGCCGCGCAGCAGATATACTCGCCGTCGCACGCCGCACAGCGCAGCGGCTATGGTGCCCAGCAGGCCGGCCTTGGGGGTGCTGAATTCGACGATATCCGGGCGAAGCCTGCGCAAAAGCCGACAGAGACGCAGCAGCGAAACAAAATCCCGGAGCGGGGCGATGCCGCGCTTCATGGGGATCGGGACTGCGTCCACGTCTGCGGCGGCGGCAGTCTGGTCGAAAAGCTCGCCGGGGCTGCACACCAGCGTGACGCAAAAGCCGGCCTCGCGCAGCGCCCGCAGACGGGGCCCGAGGATGAGGCAGGTCTGCGGATGCGTCACACCCACGACGATAGACGGAGCCGGGTGTGACGCCGGATCGGGCTGGCCCATTGCGGAATCGCGCATGCGGTTCGAGGGGGAATATCTCAGATATTGCAACGACTGTACCATTTCTGGACAATGGCTGGGCTGGTTCGCGCTACGCAAAAAGGGTGAAGGGTACCCGAAAAGTGAGCTACTGTCGGGAAAACCCATGAACCAGCGCATTCGGGTGCTGTTGGTAATCCCACATCTGGGCGGCGGCGGAGCGGAGCAGGTGACAGCTCTGCTGGCCCGAGGACTTTCTCCAGAAAAGTACGACGTTCACCTCGGGCTGGTGACACAGGCTCAAGCAGAGGACGAGCCGTTGCCGCCGTGGGTGACGGTGCATGGAATCGGCGCCCGGCGGGTGCGGGCCGGAGCGTTGCGGTTGCTCGCGCTGGTGCGTCGTTTGCGGCCGGACGTGGTTCTCTCAGGAATGGCGCACCTGAATTTCCTGGTGTTGCTGCTGCGGCCGCTGTTTCCGCGCGGGACGCGCGTGCTGATACGGCAGAATGCCACCGTCTCGGCGGCTCTGGCCTCAGGGCGACTGCCGTTCTACACACGGCTGCTCTACCGGCTGCTTTATCCGCTGGCCGACCGCATTATCTGCCAGTCGCAGGCCATGGCAGACGATCTGACCGGCGAGGTGGGGATCGGTCCGGAATTGGTTACGGTGCTGCCCAATCCGATTGACTTTGAGGGAATCCGCGCCGGGCTGCACAAGCCGTACAACTGGTCTGGTCCGGGACCGCATCTGCTTGCCGTTGGCCGGCTGGCGCCGGAAAAGGGATTCGATCTGTTGCTCAAAGCGCTGGCCGAGATTCGCCGCGAGTTCCCGCGTGCGGACCTGGTGATTGCCGGCGCCGGGCCGGAGGATGGTGGGCTGAGGCAGCGGTGCCGGAGCCTGGGGCTCGACGATGCGGTTGTGTTTGCCGGACATGTAAGCCGGCCCTATAGGTTTTTCGCCGGCGCCTCGCTGTTCGTTCTCTCTTCGCGGCATGAAGGCATGCCTAACGCGCTGTTGGAAGCTGCGGCTGCCGGACTGCCGCTGGTGGCTCTGCCCGCCTCCGGTGGTGTGGTCGATCTGCTTCGCGGCTGCCCGGGCGCGTGGATAGCGCCGGAAATCTCGGCTGTGTCACTGGCCGGCGCACTGACAGAAGCTTTGCTCGCCCTCAAGCCCGGAATGCGGTTCCGGCATCCGTTTGTGGCTGACCCGAAGGACCAGGCTCGACAGGTCCTCCCTGCCAGCAGATCCCGCCGTGTTCGGGTGGGACGTGTTGGCGTGCCTGATGCCACTGGTTTTCCAAAGACAATTTAACCCCTTGACACATTTACTTAGTCCGATGTTTCCTGTCAGTATTGTTTCTTGTTGATTTAGCGGAACGTAATTCCCCCAAACGTTCTTCCTTGGGGAAACCAGCTTGCTTTCGGGCAGCGGTGGGTGTATCGGGGTCTGGCTTTTACCGGCTTATTTTCTCGATAATGCGTCCCTCACCAGCGAAGCGGGTTTCCCGCAGACGGCTCCTGCGCCGTTAACGGAGCCGCGCACGGTTGTGGGGGAGTGGGATGTTGGGCCGCACACTCGATTTTGTCTTGGCGGAGGCGCTTCTGCTTCTGGCGCTTCCGGTTCTTGCCATTGGATTTCTCCTCAAGAAGCTTCTCTCCATCCGGATCTTGCGGTTGGGACCGCAGACAGAACCTGGGCCAGTCGTTCGCAGCTCGTCCCGCAAGCTCACATTCACGCGGGCGATCGAGGCCTACGAGGAGCTCATCGATGCAACTGCGCATGGTACGGACCGCCGGCTGGGATATCGAACGGGGCGTCGAGTGGCGCCGCGCGCTATAGCCAGGGTGAGACAGGCGTGAGCCATATTGCACTTTTGATTCCCGGGCTGGACCGCATTGCCGGGGCCGAGCGTCAGACGATGCTGCTGGCCAAAGGTCTGCGCCGGCGCGCGTGGCGCGTCACTGTGGTGGCGCTCTCGGGCACAGGCGCGGCCGCGGCTGCCGAGTTGCGGGATGCCGGCGTCGACTTTCTGAGCCTGGGCATGCGCAAGGGATTAGTCGATCCGCGGGGGTGGTGGCGATTCCAGCAGTGGCTGCGGCGCGAGCAACCCGACGTGATTCACGCGCACCTGCCGCATGCGGCGTGGTTCGCGCGCTGGTCGCGTCTGGGGGCGCCGGTTTTCAGTGAATATGGGTCTGCCGTTCCTGCTGTCCCCACGGTTCCGGTCGTTCCTGTCGTGATCGACACGCTGCACAGCTCGGCTGTGGGCAGTTTGGGCCGCAGGCTCGGCTACCGCGCAAGCCGCTGGCTGCCCGACTGCGTAACGGCTGTGAGCCGGGCCGCAGCCGAGGCACATTTGGGAGCTGGGATGGTCAATTCCGAGCAGCTGGAGATTGTGCCCAACGGCGTGGATGTGGAAGCTTTTCGACCGGATGCATCGATCCGCGCGGCCGTACGTGAAGAGCTAAGCGTGGGCAAGGAATTTTTATGGCTGGCCGCCGGCCGGCTGGAGCCGGTGAAGGACTTTCCGACGCTTCTGCAGGCGATGACGGGCGTGCCGGAGCCGGCGCGGTTGCTGATTGCCGGCGCGGGGCCTCAGGAAGTTGCGCTTCGGGCGCTTGTCGACAGGCTTGGGTTAAGCCGACGCGTCCGGTTCCTGGGCTTCTGCAGCGATGTAACGCGATGGATGCAGGCTGCGGATGGGTTCGTGCTGGCATCGCGGCAGGAGGGTCTGCCGATGGTGCTGCTCGAGGCTGCGGCAGCAGGGCTACCAGCCGTCGCAACGGACATTCCAGGCACGCGCGAAGCAGTTCTCGATGGGCAAACCGGCCGGCTGGTTGCGCCCGACGATCCGAAGGCGCTGGCAGCGGCAATGAGGGAAGTGATGAAACTTTCTGTCACCGAACGTGCGGCGCTTGGAGCCCATGCGCGGCGCCGCGCCGTGGAACAGTTCGGTATTGAAACCGTGCTGGACCGTTGGGAGCAGCTTTATACGGAGGCGATGGCCGCCCATTCGCGGCCTGCTACGCGTGCCGCATGCGTTTCCGGATCGTAGATGCGCGCCGGCGCCAGAGAGCGTAAGCCGCATAGAGATTCTCACGCGGCGAAAGCTGCCGGGGCGGAAATTCCTTTAGTACCCGCTCAACTGAGGTGAACTGCGTGGCGCGGCGGTGGAGAAATTCGCCGAGCTCGGCCACTTCCCTGTCGCTGGCAGTGGCTGGATGCAGGCAGATCGTCCATAAGCCGCTGGATTTTTCTTTGGGCGCCCAGAGTTGCTGCGGAATCCACGTGACGCTACCTCGCCGGAACGGCATCCGGGCAAAGCCGTCGGAAAGAATTTCTATGCCTTCGGCGCGCAGGGCGCGCAGCGTGCGCGCGTCGAAGCCATGTCGTGGCGCGACGAAGACTCTGGGGTTCAGGCCGTGGCTGCGCAGAATATTGAGACCGGCGCGGATCCATGCGCGCTGCGTTGTTTCCGGAACGCCGGCGAATTCGGAACGGCGCGCGATGCCCACCAGCGTGCGGCCCCTGCTTTCACACAGATGGCGGTAGCCGTGCATGGCAATCTCCGCGCCGGCGGCCTGAAGCGCGCGCATTTTGCTCCAGAACTCCGGATCGGGAGCAGCAGACTGAGCCGCGGCCAGTTCGGGGTCGGCGTTCGCGGGAATGACGGCTAGGATAGGGCGAAGATGAAATTCCGCGATCAGCGGCAGAAAACGCTGCCAGCGCTCCTGCGGCACTGTGGGGCAGAGATCGTCGAAGCGTAGGAGATATTGCGCAGGGGTGGGAAGAATCACGGTTCTGCTCCTTCCACCCGGCGCAGCAAACGGCGCGCCCAGTAGCCGAGAAAGAAGAACGTGCTGACCGTCCAAAGTGAAGTGGCGAGGGCGATGCCCGCGACACCGAAGCGGCGCATGAGGACGATGTTGAGAATCACGTCCAGCACCAGGTTGAGGGCGCCGCAGTAAAGGACCAGATCGGTGCGCCGCATGGCGACAAGAAACCGGTAGAAGACACGGCTGGTAACGAAGAACGGAATCTGGATAGCGTACATGGCGAGGACGGGCGCAACGGCCTGCGTGTCTCTCGGCCCGAAGGCGCCGCGCTGGAACGCCAGGCGCACGATCCAGTGCGCGCCGCCGATGAAGAGAATGGCGATGGGAATCGAAACCACTGCAGTGACGCCCAGCCAGGTGCGCAGAGTGTATCGACAGGCTTTCCAGTCGCGATAGGCGATGATCCGCGAAATATACGGCACGATGGCCGTGGAGATGGCGCCGCCCATCAGCGTAAGCACGACGCTGACGAAGCGATTGGCATAGACAAGCGCCGAGAGGCTTCCCGATGGCAGCATCGCCGCCATGGACTGGTCGACAAGCAGGCCGCCTGAGGCGACCACGCCGCTGAGCAGTACGGGGCCGTACTGACGGCCGACCTCGCGTGTGGCTTCGTTCATGCCGTGCCACCACAGCCGGAAGCGGTAGCCGCGGGTGTGCATCATGACGGCGACGATGAGCGCGTGCGCCGCAGAACCTGCAAGCATGGCATAGACCACGGCCCAGATGCCCAGGCGATGCCCAAAAATAAGTGCGCCGCAAATGATGGCGATGGAGATGACCACCGGCGCAAGCGCAGGCAGAGCGAAGCGGTCGAGCGTGTTGAGGACGGCAGTGCAGTTGGTGGCGATGCCGGTAATAAGGATGACGGGCAGCAGCGCGTAGAAGAGCTGGATGGAGAGCGCGAGCTTGGCGGGCGCGAAATGCGAAGCGATGAGCGGGAAGATGGCGTGTGCGGCCAGCGCCATGAAACATGTGGCCACAGTGAGCAGCAGGCACATCCAGAGCATGGAGCTTGAAAGAAGCTGCTGCGCGCGCTCCGGGCCTTCGCGCTCGCGCACGCGGACAAGAGTCGGAACAAGCGCCTGGTTCATCGACTCCGAGATGAGATTGACGAGCAGGCTGGGAATGAGCGCCGCAGCCAGGAAGGCATCCATGGCGTCGGAGCGGCCGTAGACGCCGGCGATGGCGATTTCCTTGAGCATGCCGGCCAGCTTGACCACCACGCCCACTGCGCCCACTGAAACCGCCGCGCGGAAGATGCTGCGGTTGACGCTCGCGGCGTCGAGTGTAGGCGCGGCCTCGGTGCTTGTTTGGAGGCTGGATGACATGGGCGATCAGCCAAGGCCTTCTGCGGGTAGACCGACGAACGAATCAGACTGCCTGGGCGCGGGAAAACAGTCGGCCAGCGCGGCATGATCTTCTTCGGCGCAACGGCCGGCCAGCGCGACGAGCGCGAAGAGCAGCCAGGTGACGCGGCTTTCTTCCACCGTGAGCGTAAGCGAGGTGATGGCCCAGACCGCCAGAGCAACGAGAAGCGCAAGGCGCAGATGGCCGTCCGTTTTGAGCGACGACCGGTAGACGAGCGCGAGGATGATGATGGCAAGCGTAACAGCGCAAAGGCCGCCTGCAACGGCAACCGAGAGCAGCGTGTTGTGGGCCGTGTCACCGGGAGCCAGGCGCGCGGCGGCCACGAAGGTTCCCGCGCCTGTGCCCAGGATGGGCGCGCGCGCAAAGGCGTGCCAGCCCGCCCACCAGATATTGATTCGCTGGTTGAGATCGCCTCTTGTCAACTGCTGCGGGATGGTGGCCAGCCGGTCGAAGATTTCATGCGGAATGACGAACCAGAGGCCGGCGGCGACGGCCGGCAGCGCCAGCGCGCCCAGGATCACGGCGCGGAGATGAGTGCGCGCCAGGATCACGGCGCAGCCCGCCATGGCCACGACGGCCGCCACAAAGCCGCCGCGCGAAGCGGTGAGAAGAACCGCGACCAAACCCAGCGGAAGATAACCCAACCCCAGCAAACGCCCGAGCCAGCCTGATTCGCTGCTTTCAAGCAGCGCGGCCAGCGGGAAGCCGATATCGAGAAAACGCGCCACGTCGTTGGGGTCCTGGCCGTAGGCGGCAAAACGAAGCTGGCCGGCGGCGATCGCTTCAGGCGAGCTGAAGTTGGCCAGCGTGAGCAGCGCCAGCACCCAGGAGCCGGCGATAAAGGCGCGCAGCAGAGCGCGCAGATCGCGCGGAGTATCGGCAAACTCCCAGACCAGCCAAACGACCATCATCTCCTGAAAGAAGCCGCGCATTTTTTCGAGCGTCGCGTCGCGGTCGATGGTCCAGAAGAAGGAGCAGCAGAAGAACAGATAGAGCGCGAGAACCATCCACTGCAACGCGCCCGGCGCGCGAATGCCTCCGTCTTCAAAAACTGCAGGAATGGCAACGAGCAGCAGCAGGACACCAGCGATTCGCGCCACGTTGCCGAGCGGCGGGCCAACATCCAGCGAGTACTCCCACGGAATGGCAAAGGCATAGACGAGCAACAGCACCCATGCGAGCCTGCGCATCGCTAATACCTCTGCGAGTAGACCAGTGCCGAGTAGATGGTGACGCCGAGGGCGGATTGAATGGCCGATTCCATTGTGCGGTTCCACAAATTGCGGCCGACGGAGTCCGGCACATAGATAATGTCGCGGTCGTGCACGAGCTGGTCGGGGTCCTGTCCGCGAAGCATGCGCCTGAGGTTGAGCGAAGTAAGCGTGCGTCCGCCTTTCTGCTCGCGGATGAGGATGGCCTTGCCAGTGGCGGCGTTCATCGACGGCCCCCAGGCGAGCGAAAGCGCCTGCACCACGGTAAGCCCCTGCACGGGATCGACGGGAAATCCGCCGGGACGAATCACGTCGCCGACCACGTAGACCAGGCCTGCACGGCTCACCTGCACCGTGTCTCCGGGACTGAGCTCGGGGTTGTGATCGCCGGCGGTGTCGGTTCCGCTGGGATCGAGAACTACGGGATGCGGGGTTTTGGGGTCATTCGCGTGATAAATGTTTACCAGCCGGCCGGCATTGGGACCGAGACCGCTGGCGGCGGAGATCAGATCGAGCAGGCGATGGTGCACGGTGTAGGGGTAGACGCCAGGATGGGCGACTTCACCGAGCACGCTCACATCCTGTCCCGCATAAGAAAGGACGAGCACGGAGACGAGCGGGTGAAGCAACATGCCCTGCGACAGCAGCGCGGCCTCGATGGCGTGCGCCGCGGCGCGCTCATCCATGCCGCCAACCTGGACTTCGGCGATCATGGGCAGCGTGACTGTGCCTGCGTCGGAAACACGCACGGAGGAATGAAACTCCGGCGTGTGCGATTCGCTGATGTCGAGCACATCGCCCGGGCCGATGGGACCGGGCATGGCGGCTGCAAGAACGGGCGTGGAGCCGGCTGCCGCGGTAGCGGCAAGCGGCGCGGCGGGCACATCCCACACCTGCGGCGCTTCTTTTGGATCCGGCAGGCTGCGCCGGTCTACAGTCGGCGGAAAACTGGCCACGCCGGTTGGCAAACCGGAAGTGCTGGGTGTGGGCGCCTGCGCATGCAGCGTGACGCCGGCAGCAAGAACCGCGAGCAGAAGCGGCATCGTCCGGCTTGCGCTGTTGCGCATCGATTCGGACAACGACTCGGACAAGAGGACACCTCCCACGGCCACCCACAGGCCGGCAAAGAACGTGATGGCGAGATAGAGCGGCAGATCGGGAGAGACAGGCTTGACCGGCTGACGGGCCGGATCGATGACGCGGATGTTCGAGCTGTGCACGCCGGCGGCGAGGCCGGCTTCTTCCACCTTGGCGAGCACCTGCAGGTAAAGCTCGTGGCTGGAATTAGCCTCCTGGCGCATCATGGCGTATTCGCTGGCGGCCTGGTTTGATTTGAGCGCTTCGGCCGTAGCCTGCGCGAGGCTCTGGCGCGCCAGTTGCTCGCGATCGACGGCGGTTTGCCAGTTGCTGCGGAAGCGGTCGAGAAGTTTCGTATCCTGCTCCTGTTTCTGGCGGTCGAGATCCTGGAGCTGACGGCCGATTTCGACGACGCGCGGAAAATTGGGACCGTGCTCTGCGCTTAGCTGCGCGGCTTCCTGCTCAAGGTCGCTCCGGCGCGCGTGAATCTGCTGGAGAGCGGCAGTGGCAAAGCCGCCGCTTTCGGCCGCAAGGCGTGGATCGGCGGCGATGACCCGCTCGGGATCGCCCTGCTCTGCGGCGCGGTATTCAGCTTCGGCCAGAATTCGGTCGGTGGTTGCTGCGACGAGTTGCCGGCTCAGCTCGTCGATCTCGAGCGCGGCAGAGCTGTGCTCGGTTTCGCCCGGCTCGCCGTCGGCGGTGGTCTGCGGCGTGGCCACAATGCTGTGCGCGGTTTCGAATTCGGCGAGGCGCGTCTCATCGGAGTCCACGCCAGCTTTCAGCTCCTGAAGCTGGCGATCGAGCCAGGAGGAAGCCTTGGCAGTTGAATCGATCTGGCTCTCGCTGTCCTGCTCCTCATAGGCGCGGATGAGGCCATTGACAACTGCGGCCGAGAGCGCGGCGTCGCGTGAGCGGAAACGAATTTCGATGAGCAGCGTCCGCGGGATCGTCTCCACGTGCAAACGTCGGTTGAAGCGATCGAGCAGCCAGGCCTGAGCTTCGGGCGAGGGCGCATTGGGCTGGAAACCCGGGAAGCGGCGGGTGAAGTTTCCGCTGAACCCCGGCGCCTGGTATAGGCGGAGGCCGGTGATGACCCGCCAGGCGAGCTGGTCGCTGCGCAGTTCGCCAGCTACGGTTTCAAGCTCGAGCGGAGCGCTGAGCAGCGAGGCGGAAACCAGCGCATCGGCCGAGCCGAGATTCAATGAGGAGGCCGGCCCGGTGCGCAGCACGACTTTGCCGTCGGCCTCGTACTGGTTGGGCGCAACAAGGCAATAGACAAGGCAGAGAAACAGCAGTCCGCCTTCGATGAGTAAGACCAGACGGCGGCGGGCAATAAGAGTCCGCCAGAGGTCCCACAGCGAAACATTGCGGCTGCGCTGGCCCGGTCGAGGTGGTGAGAGCAGCTCTACTTCTTCATCGGTGGTGACGAACTGAGCAGCAGAAGTTTCCGCCAAACGCACCCGCCTCCGTTATCCCTCGCACAGGGATTTTCCCCTGGAGAGCACGCGAGAGTTGTTGTGGGGAGATCGCAGGTATTATTACCTATTTTCCCGGTTTTTTTAGAGTGAACGGTAATGCTCGTGTGGAAAAATGGGGACGGAATTCCTCGCCGGAGATACGGGCGAAGCCAGGATTAGCAGGAGCAAATGCCTGCTTTGCAGAAGAGACGAACGAAAAGCCGGACGCCGCTTGTTCCTGCCGATTGCTACTTTAGTCGCTGTTGCGGTACCACTCCACTGTGCGCCGCAGGCCTTCGCGGAAGTCGACAACGGGCTTGTAGCCGAGAAGTTCTTCTGCCAGTCGGATGTCGGCGAGCGAGTGTTTTACGTCGCCGGCGCGCGGCTCTGCGTAGGCCGGCTCGCCCCGATAGCCGATGAGCTCGCGCAGGATTTTGAAAGTTTCGTTCAGCGTGATGCGCGCGCCCGTGGCCAGGTTCATGGATTTGCCGGCTACCTTCTCCGCGGGCGCAGCCGCTGCCAGAAGATTGCCTTTGACAACATTTTCGATGTAGGTGAAGTCGCGGCTCTGCTCGCCATCGCCGTAGATAGTGGGCTGCTCGCCGGCCAGCATCTTGCGGCAAAAGATGGCCAGCACGCCGGAGTAGTGCGAAGTGGGGTCCTGGTAGGGGCCGAAGACGTTGAAGTAACGAAGGACGACAGTCTCAAGGCCGTAAACGCGGGCGAAGGCGCGCGCGTAGTGCTCGCCCGCCAGCTTGGCGACGGCGTAGGGGCTGATGGGGTTGGGCGGCATCTCTTCGTGCTTGGGCAAGGTGGGGGTGTCGCCGTAGGCGGAAGAAGAGCCCGCGTAAACCAGGCGGCGGACGCCGGCGTCGCGCGCGGCGAGGAGCAGGTTCAGGGTTGCGTCGACGCAGTTGCGGTTGGTGGCCGCAGGGTCGGCCACCGAGCGGGGAACGGATGCCAGCGCCGCCTCGTGGAAGACAACTTCGACGCCGGTGCAGGCTTGGCGGCAGGCGGCTGGGTCAGCGAGGTCGGCTTCGAGGAATTCCATCGCTTCGAGACCGGCGAGATTGGCGCGTTTGCCGGTAATGAAGCTATCGACGCCGCGCACGGATTCGCCGCGATAAAGAAGCGCCGCGGCAAGGGAGCGGCCGATGAACCCGGCGGCGCCGGTAACCAGATATTTTGGCAAAGAACTCTCCCAACCAGTTTGACTCTCCGTTCCCGCCAGGAATCGCGCCCGGACGAATAAGGGTTGGCGACCCGCTTGCTCTTGAACTGGCAGACCGGATTTGTGAATTGATAGGCGAATGAACCTACATTCACTTTACCTTGGCCAGACGGAGGCCAGCAGAGACACAATGAACACGATCTGGATGGCCAGGCGGAAACCGAGTTTGGGTACAGGCCGGTCACCGATCGTCAAGCCCTCGCGCGCCGCCTTCGCATTGGCGGGAAAAAGGCAAACCAGCATGGCGGCGGCCAAGACCGCGACCATAGCGGCTGCGCGCGGGACCTCCAGCCCCGCGGCAATCAAAATCTCTGCAAGGCCGGTAAGCGTCACCCACGTTCCTGCGTGGCCTACAGCGCGTGGAACCATGCGCATGAGATCGGACCTGCGCCGTCCCCAGTGCGCCGATGCGGTGAGCAGGAACATGGCGCCCAGGGCCGCGCGCAGCGCAT
>JASIJX010000522.1 GCA_030049955.1 Acidobacteriaceae bacterium | reverse complement strand
ATCGTCGACTCGCTCAAAGTAGTCGACGCCGTGCTCAAGCGCGATTTGCCGCAGGGCTCCGCTTGGCTGCGCTACAACCACGATGGCTACGGCCAGTGCCCCGACGGCGATCCCTACAACGGCTGGGGACAGGGCCGCGCCTGGCCGCTGCTCACCGGCGAGCGCGCGCACTACGAGCTCGCCGCCGGCCGCGACATTGCGCCGCTCATCCGCGCCTATGAGGCCTTCGCCACCGCCGGCCACATGCTGCCCGAGCAGGTGTGGGACGAAGCCGACCGCCGCGACCGCGGCCTGCAGATGGGCAAGCCCGCCGGCTCGGCCGTCCCGCTCGTCTGGGCGCACGCCGAGTACCTCAAGCTGCTGCGCTCCGCGCTCGACGGCAAAGTCTTCGACCGCATCGAACCCGTTTACGCGCGCTACTCCGAACCCGAAGGACGAAGGCGCGTCCGTAAAGACGTGGAGATCTACACCCGCCGCCGGCCCATCCAACGCATGGATGCGGGTAAAACGCTGCGCATTCTCGACGAGCGCGACTTCACCGTCGTGTGGACTGCCGACGACTGGAAGACGGTGAACACAACCTCCAGCTGCGGCACTTCGAACCTCGGCTTTAGTGCCGATCTGATGCCGGCCGCCGGCGCCCGGGCCATTGAATGGACCCTCCAGTGGAAAGAACCGGACGCCTGGCTTGGATACAATGTAAAGGTGGAGATTGAGCCTGTTTAAGCTTATCCGCATGGGCCTCAATAAAGCGCGCGGAAGCCATATTCGGCGCGCATTTCTATGCGCTTTTCCCGAAATTTTCTTTGATGAAAGGGTTCAGCCGTCATGACCACTACCCTCACCGAGCTTTCTCTCGATCAGCTTTCCATCGACACTTTGCGCCTCCTGGCCGTCGACATGGTCGAGAAGGCGCACAGCGGCCATCCCGGCGCGCCGCTGGGCGACTCCCCCATGGTGTATCTGCTTTACCACAAGCTGATGAAGTACAATCCCGCGAACAGTCACTGGGCCGACCGCGACCGCTTTGTACTCTCGAATGGCCACGCTTCAGCGATGCTCTACGCCGCGTTGCATCTGGCCGGCTACAACTTGACGATGGACGACCTCAAGGGCTTCCGCAGTTGGGGGTCGAAGACGCCCGGCCATCCCGAGGCAGGCCATGCCGACGGCGTGGAAGTAACCACCGGCCCTCTCGGCCAGGGCATCGCCATGGCCGTGGGCCTGGCCATTGCAGAAAAGCATCTCGCCGCCATCTACAACAAGCCCGGCTTCGAAATCGTCAACCACTACACGTATGCCATGTGCGGCGATGGCGACTTGATGGAAGGCGTCTCGCATGAAGCTGCCGCGCTCGCCGGCACGCTCGGCCTCGGCAAGCTCATCTTTCTTTACGACGACAACCTTATTTCGCTCGACGGCCCCACCTCGCTCAGCTACACCGACAACGTGCTCGAGCGCTTCGAGGCCTACCACTGGCACGTGCAGCGCGTCTCCGACGGCAACGACCTGAACGCGCTTGAAGCCGCCATTGAAGCTGCCAAGGCCGAAACCACCAGGCCCTCGCTCATCGACGTGCGCACCGTCATCGGCTACGGCAGCCCCAAAGCCGGCACCAACAAGGTGCATGGAGAAGCCATGGGCCCTGAAGCCACAGCCGCGACCAAGCGCTTCTTCGGCTTCCCTGAGGACAAGAGCTTCTACATCCCCGATGACGCGCTCAAAAACTGGCGTCAGGCCGTGGATCGCGGCAAGCAGGCCGAGGGTGAATGGAACAAACTTTTCCAAGGCTACAAGGCGAAGTTTCCCGATCTCGCTCAGGAGTTCGAGCGCACGCAGAGCGGCAAGCTCAAGCCCGGCTGGGAAAAATCCATCCCCAGTTTCGGCACAGACAAAAAGATCGCCACGCGAAACGCCGGCAACACCGTGATGAACGCGATCGCCGACGTTGTGCCTGAGCTGATGGGTGGCGCCGCCGACCTCACCGCCTCCACCAAGACCATCTTCAAATCCAGCGGCAATTTCCACGAAGATCCCACCGGCCGCAACGTCTACTTCGGCGTGCGCGAGTTCGGCATGTGCGCCGCGGTCAATGGCATGGCCATGCACGGCGGCCTCATTCCCTTCGGGTCCACGTTTTTCTGTTTCTCCGACTACGCCAAGCCCGCCATCCGCATTGCGGCCATCATGAAGTCGCACTCGCTGTTTATCTTCACGCACGACTCCATCGGCCTGGGCGAAGATGGCCCCACGCACGAGCCCGTGGAGCAACTGATGATGCTGCGCGCCGTGCCCAACCTCACCGACTTCCGCCCTGCGGACGCGAATGAAACCGCCGCTGCGTGGCGCCTGGCGCTCGAACGCAAGAGCCCCAGCTTCATGGCTCTCAGCCGCCAGGATCTGCCCGTAATCGACGCATCGAAGCGTGACATCTACGCCGGCGTCAGCAAGGGCGCCTACATCGTTGAAGAAGCGAAGGACCCTCAGGTCATCCTTATCGGCACCGGCTCCGAGCTGTGGCCTGCCGTCGACGCCGCCAAAAAACTTGCCACCGAGGGCATTCGCGCCCGCGTAGTCAGCTTCCCAAGCTGGCGCGTCTTTGAGGAGCAGTCGGCCGAGTACAAGGCCAGCGTGCTTCCGCGCAACGTGCCCAAGGTCGCCGTAGAAGCCGGCGCAACGCTGGGCTGGTACAAGTATGTAGGCCAGAACGGCGCCGTCATTGGCCTCGACCGCTTCGGCGCATCCGCTCCCGGCCCCATCGTTCTCGAGAAGCTCGGCTTCACGGCCGACAACGTGGCAGCGAAGGCGAAAGAACTGATCAAAAACAGGGAATAGGGAACAGGGATCAGGGAACAGAAAGGGAGCGGGGAACTGAAGTGAAGAGCCGGATTGGGGCATGCGTTTTTACCTGTTCCCTACTCCCTGTTCCCTGCTTTCGGAGGAAGCACCATGAAACTTGTCATCGGATCCGATCATGCGGGTTTCGCGCTCAAGAATGAGGTGCGCGACAACCTCACCGCCGCCGGCCACGAAGTCATCGACGTAGGCGCATTCAACGCCGAGCCCTCCGACTATCCTGACTTCGCCGAGCTGGTTGGCGATGTCATCAAGCGTGGCGACGCGCCCCGCGGCATCCTTATCTGCGGCTCGGGCGTAGGCGTCTGCGTGGCCGCCAACAAGATTCCCGGCATCCGCGCCGGCATGTGCGAGGACACCTACTCCGCTCACCAGGGCGTGGAGCACGACGACATGAACGTGCTCGTGCTGGGCGCACGCATCATCGGGGTCCAGCTTGCCTTTGAGCTGGTACACGCCTTTATCGGCGCCAAGTTCATCACCAATGTGGAGCGTTACCAGCGCCGCTTCAAGAAGGTCTTAGCCATTGAATCCAAATATACTTGCGGCGACGGCTCCAACAGCCCCGCCTGAAGCATATTGATTCAAGGGGATTCTCAGGCGCACCGGGCCAACCAGCCCGCATCTAACGGGCAAATCGGGCTGTGGCTGGTGATGAGTTGATAGGTCAGCTCCAAAGATTTTTAAGGGGACGGGTTCAACCCGTATGCTAAAACCTCGAAATCAAACGGGCTTTAGTCTTTAAGGGGGAAAGCGCATTCATGCTGCCTGGCTTGCGAACACGGAGATGCGCCGATGCTGCCTTTTATGCCATTTGACGTCATTCTCTTCGACATCGGCGGCGTCCTGCTGACCAACAGTTGGGGCGTGCATCAGCGCGCCGAGGTCGCAGCCCAATTCCATCTCGACGAAACCGAACTCGAGGCGCGCCACGGCGATATCTTCGAGGTCTGGGAGCGCGGCGGCATCACCATGGGCGCCTATCTGGACTTCACCATCTTCCACGAGCCGCGCAGCTTCACCCGCGACGAGTTTGTGGCCGCCATGCTCGACCAATCAAAGCTGCTGCCCAACGGCGCCATCGGCATCCTCAGGGAACTCTCCACCTCGGGCGAATATCTGCTGGGCGCGCTCAACAACGAATCGCGCGAGCTCAACGACTACCGCTTCAAGGCATTCGACCTGCGCGACTGCTTCGACATCGCGCTCAGCTCCTGCTTCGTAGGCCTGCGCAAGCCCGATCCGGCCATGTATCAGCGCGCCATCGACATCGTCGGCCGCCCGCCCGAGCGCATCCTCTTCATCGACGACCGCCCCGAGAACGTAGCCGGCGCCCGCAACGCCGGCCTGGTGGCCCTGCGCTTTACCAGCGAAGCCGAGCTGCGCC
>JASIJX010000069.1 GCA_030049955.1 Acidobacteriaceae bacterium | reverse complement strand
GGGGGCGTTTCGCAGCTTAGCGATACGTTACTCTCTTCCTCTCTGAGGCTGTTCGCTCCTTCAAACCCAGACTTCGCCATTATCTTGACGACATTTCATTAAGTCTCTCGCGTCTCCTGGTTTCTCTTCGCCAGACTCGCACAAAGTTCTATCTGTGACGAGTCGAGAAGAAGAACGAGACGAATCCTACAAGTCGCTCCCGCCATTTCCGCACGGAGGTGACCCGTGAGACGACCTCGCATTCTTCTTGCAGATGATCACATTCTGCTGACGGACGCATTCAGAAAACTTCTCGAACCGGAATTCGAAATTGTAGGCACCGTTTCAGACGGCCAGACCCTCGTCGCAGAAGCTTCCCGGGTTATACCCGATCTGATTGTGGTCGATCTTGGGTTGCCGCTTCTGAACGGCATGGATGCGGGAAGGAAACTGAAGGAACTGCTGCCGAAGGTCAGACTCCTGGTTGTGACAGTGAACGAAGACGTCGGCATCGCGATTGAAGCACTTCGCGAATGGGCGGCAGGATTTCTTTTGAAGAAATCCGCCGGCGCGGAGCTGATTTACGCGATTCGCGAGCTGTTGGCGGGCAAATCGTATGTGACTCCACCCATTTCACAACAACTGCAAAGGGAGTTTATCCGTAACCCCTCGTCTACCGGCGACAAGACGCTTACGCCCCGCCAGCGCGAAGTGCTTCAATTGCTGGCTGAGGGCTTCACGATGAAAGAGGTCGCTCGCGCGCTGAGCGTCAGCACCAGAACGGTGGCATTTCATAAGTATCAGATCATGGAAGATTTTAATCTGCACAACAATCTGGAGCTGCTCAGACTAGCGCTTCGCGAACGCCTTGTGTCGCCGGAATAGGAGGCGCGCCGCTTTTACTTGTACCCTCAATGCCCAGGACGCTGCGGAGCCTTCCTGCGGCACGCCCGGCGTGGGTCTCGATCTGTGCTCTCCCTGCTCCACACCAGAAATGTTTTCACAGGCTGTGCTTTCTTTCCACAGGAGCACGCTGCCCAACGCGCAGGACTAGCCCTACTCGGCAGCCGTTTGTGAGAAGCCATGGATGAGAATCACGCAACACGGCCATTCCTGCTCGTGGAGTGCGGGCCGCTGTTTGATTTCGAAGCTCGTGTTGGCTTGATCAGAAAAGGCTCACATCAGACAGCGAGGAGAGCTTGTCTGGCCGCACTGCTTGCCTGGTTCCCGCTACTGGTCTTGTCCGGCCTTCAGGGCACGGCCTTCGGTCACAGAGTACAGGTTCCGTTTCTGCGGGATTTCAGCGCATGGTCCCGGTTTCTGCTCGGCATTCCTTTCCTCGTGTTGGCAGAGAAAAGCCTCGGCCCAAGAATCGCAGATGCCGTAGAGCATTTCCTGACATCAGGAGTCGTAGAGCAGAAGGATTACCAGCAATTCGACCGATTCGTAGAGCAGGGCCTGCGGTCACGCGACTCCAAGTCCCCAGAAGTTGTAGTCGCGATCCTTGCCTACCTCGTCGCGTTCACCGGGTTCAGGCTAACGGCTGCCAGCGTTTCCACGTGGTACGGCGTCCGGGCAAACGGCAGAGAATCCCTCACATGGGCAGGGTGGTGGCTGATCGGCTTTTCGGCTCCGCTGCTTCACTTTCTGCTACTCCGCTGGCTCTGGAGACTCTATCTCTGGTTCGAGTTTCTTAGCCGCGTGGGCAATCTCAACCTGAAACTTTTTCCGACTCATCCGGATAAGGCGGCGGGGCTGGGTTTTGTCGGCGTGACACAGCTGTACTTCAGAACCCTGTTATTCGCTTTCTCGATTGGTGTTACAGGCGTGATGGCAAATGAGATTGTTTATGAGAAGATTCCGCTCCAGCGTTTTGCCCCAGGCATTGCGGTTTACGTGCTGGCGGTCGTCGTTGTGGTTGTTGGCCCCCTGGCCGTTTTTACCAGGACGCTACTCCGAACCAAGCGCCGCGGACTTTATGAGTACGGTACCCTGGGCACATCCTACGCCGGATCATTTCACCGGAAGTGGATTCTGGGAAAGAATCCGGACGATGAGCCGCTGCTGGGCACGGCCGATATTCAGTCTCTCGCAGATCTTGAAAACAGCTATGTCCATATCGAGCGTATGCACGCGGTGCCCATTGATCCACACATCATTGTTCATCTGGTAATTGTCAGTCTTCTACCCATGGCGCCATTGCTGCTGTCAATTATGCCGCTGAGAGAGATCGTGAAACTGCTGTTGAAGTTCCTGGCGTAATACAGCCATCTTCAATCCTTACTTGCAATCACCAATGACCCACCACTCCTGCAATTGCTCCTGTCTGGGTCAGCCGCATTCCTATCTGGTCGCTGCTTCCGCTGATTCTGAGCCGTGATCCCATCCGGTATCCAGCGCTGAGCTTAAAATGTGAGCCTAAACCGACGTCAACTCTTGTTTCCGCGGTGATGAAACTTCCGTAGCCAAAGAAGTACATTGCCAGCCCCGAGCCGTCGAAATCTAGAACGCCAGAGTGGGGCAGGGGATACCACCGGCCGCGTGCGCCAATCACAGGCAGTGGCGCAAAAACGGAACCAGAAGCGGTGCGAGTCGCGAACTGCCCATTGACAGATGCGGTGCCCGTTAGGCTGGCCCTCGTATCGATGAGGTTCATTTGTGCCGCCACCCCCAAAAACCCGTGGTCGCGGCGAGTGATGTCGTACTGATAGCCGGGTGTAAATGAAAACGCATGAAGATTCGCCGACACCTGAGCCCCTACGTTAAAGGTATCGCCCTGATACGTGATAGTCCGGGTCAGTGTCGCGCTCTTGGTAAGGTCAACCGGGCTGGCGTTAAAGGTGAGATGGCTCCTTCTCTTGAACCTCCAGTCGACGTAGCCGGTAAAGGTTGAATAATTACCAAAGCCGAAATCTTGCTGCAGGTTAAACGAGCGGACGCCGTTGCTCCCGTTTGCATTGAAAGAACCTGAAGGCTGGGAGTACCACCAATAGCCTGAAATCCAGATTTTGTAGGCATCCAGATCCTCGTCGCTTGCTTGAGCATTGCCTCGTGCTGCAGATACCAGGCAGACCAAAAGAAGCAGTCCTTGCGCAAGCCGAGTAACTGCGCTTCGGCGCATCTGGAACTTAGATTGTTGTCTCATCTCTGGCTTCCCTTTCTTGTACGACGGGAAATCCGGCGGGCGATTTGCTTCCAGCGACATCGGTGGACCGTTCTGACGAGACTCCTCTTCCCGTGCGGTAGGATGGGACCACACAGTGCCACACGGTCAGCATAGTCAGACTCTACAGGATGCTGTAACTGTGAAAGTTGACAGTGGATTGAGCGATGATATTCCGTGCGGTGGCTCAGCATGCCCAGGGCCATTGCGTTGCGCACTGGCTAGCTCCGGGTTTCGTTGCCGGGCTCCTTCGACGCCGTTTCACGGGTTTCCAGATATGTGGTGCTGGATGGAAAGGCCAGGCGCGCCCCGGCCTTGGATACGGCTGCCAACACTCTAAGCAGCAGGTCCTGCTGGCGAGCAACGAATGAGTTATAGTCTGCGGCCATGATAAACGCAAAAATTTCGATCTGATAGGAAGCGCCCTGAAGGCCAATCAAATTAACACGGCTGGTATACGGCTGAACCGAGTTGTCGCCGGCGATCAATGCTCGCAGATCCGTCAGGACTCGCTCGATCTGCGGCTGGGGCGTATCAAAACGAAGCGACAGGGTGTGACGGAACAGAAAATTGTCGCGCAGTGTGAAGTTCTCCGCGGCAGACTGCGCCACCTTCGCATTAGGAACCCAGATCACCGTGCGATCCGTAGTCCGGAGGCGAGTCGACGAGAGACCAATGTCCTCAACAGTTCCGAGCTGGTCTGCAAGCCGGCAATAGTCGCCTACGCGAATTACTTCCCGAGAAACTATCGAGATTCCGCCAAACAAGTCCGCTAACGTGTTCTGCGCAGCGAGCGCGAGCGCGATGCCCCCGATACCCAGCCCGGCGAGCATGGCGGAGATATTAACGCCGGCCTCGCGCAGCAGAATCATCAGCACAACAAATGCAGCAGTTATCTTGAAGAGCCTCTTCGCTAGGACAATGACAGCGATTCTGTGTTGCAGCCCACGCGCCACGGAATTGCGTTTGCCCGCCTCGGCTACGAGGTTTGCGACGCTGATAAGCAACCACGCAAGCCCAAGCACGAAGAGCACTCGAGCAGCCAAGGTCCAGCGGTGCCTGGCAATAATCGACAGAGAAAAGAATCGACAGGTCCAGATGGCGAGCGAAAGGAGCAGAAGACGGATGGGCTGCCTGAGCTTGCCAAGAATCTCACTCTTGGGGAGCAATTGTCCCTCATGAAGCGTGGCGCCGAAGACCAGCAGAAGAAGACGGGTAACGACAGTCGAAAGGAGAATCGCCAGCAAGATTGCGATAACGATAAACAACCAGCGCCACAGCGGCAGGCCGAGGAACTCGATCCGGCGAAGCGCCTCCGGCAAATATCGGGCAAAATGTTGCCTTTGCAAATGGGCGTACGCGCCCGGAATTTGTTTAAGCGTATCGGCGGAAAATAACCATATAGCAGGCTCCTGCTTACGCTGTACCCGGTCAAGCAAAATGTCGACGTCGCCGGAAGGCGTTCTCACGACGCCGATCTTCTCGCGCGTCATCTCCAGGTTATCGTTCAAATTGCCCGATTCTTCATGTGAGAGTCCGTCAATACTGGTGGAGAGGTTGGTGTCCATCACGGCCTTCAACTGCACAGCGAGTTGTTCGGCCTGATCTTCGGGCAGATCGGTATCAAGATACTGGGTCGCTGTTGCGAGGTTGTTGTCCGCGACGGCGTTCAGAAACCCGACGACGCATCCATAGGGGGTGGATCGGCCGAGAGGATCCTGGGGCGGCTGCTCCTGAGCAGCAGGCGCCGGTTCCTGCGCAGGCTCATTTGCGGCAGGTTTTGACAGAATCGATCCTGCAGGGTTGGCCACCGGTGGATTGGCCGATGGCTTCTGCAGGGATGCGGCGTAAGCGCAAAGGAATCCGGATAGGAGAAGGAACGCGGCCACCCGGACGAAGCTGGACTTGCCAATCGTGGCCCACGCAACGCTCGGACACTTCGCCATCCCCATGTTCCTTAATGATGCGATTCCGTAACTGGCGGGTTCTATGTCTCGAAGGCGAAGATCCGCTTCCAGTCATTCTTCATACTGATCACTAGCCAACCCCTCGTCTTCGCCTCATCGTAGAGGGCTTGCGTGAATGTGCCGACCCTGCTGTCGCGGAGTCCGAGAGCCGGGCCGTAGGCATACTCACGCTTGTTGTCGTCGTGGAGCAGCAGCATGGCCAACCTCTCACCGTTTCCTGCTTTCGTATATTCCAGCATTTCCCGATCACCGATGGAGTTGCCAAACGCGGCGCGGGGCACACGCCCGATCATCATGTGAATTCCCTGCGGCTTGCCTGCCTTGTCGTCATTTAACAGGAGCTTCGGATCCTTTGTCAGGAACGGCCGCCCGTTTGCGTCGTAGCCAAATTTCGTGCCGCCCGCAGTGCCAACTACCTGCTCGGGCGGGATCCCATAAACCCTCTCGGAATAGACGCGCACGAAATCCTGCCCACCGCCAGTCACAAAATACGTCTTATAGCCGTTATCGCGGAAATACTGCATCACTTCGAGCATCGGCTGGTAAATGAGTTCCGTAAAGGGCTTGTTCCAGCGTGGATGGCGCGCGGTGGCAAGCCACTGCTGCACCTGATCGTGAAACTCGTCAACGCTCATGCCGGTAAGGGTCGTCACCAGGATTTTGACGAGATCTGCTTTTGGCAGCTTCGCCATTGCCGCGCGATCACCCGACAGGACTGTCCTGTACGGCTCGACCTTGGACAACTCCGGCTTCGCTTTTACCACGGCTGGCACGCGACTCAGGCAGTAGGCGACTTGGGTATAGATGGGCTGCTCCACCCACGTTGTGCCATCCTGATCGAAGGCGGCGATGCGCTGCACAGGCGGAACAAACTTTGAGCTGGATGTGTCCGTAGTGACGCGAATGAATTCGAGAATTGCCTGCTTCGCCGGCCCCTCATTCCACGAACGCAGCGGATCATCTACCTGCGCAAGAGCCTGCGATGGAGAAACCCCCTCCGCTCCGGGTGGAACTAGCGCCGCAGCAGCAGCCGCGAGACCCAGCTGCAATAGGCGGCGTCTGGAGAGTTCTTTCTCCGGAGGTTCGATCATCGATGCCTCCCCGTGGCATCTTCATCCGATCAGCAAATAAACGGGAACTGTCATTCCTGACAGGGCCAGCGAAGCATTTGGAACAATTTGGAGAAGTCAGTTGGCTGCAAGGTCGATGCCTCTCACCTGTCCGTATTCGCCTGTGCTGATGGCAGTTTTGTTTTAACGCCTGCGAATAGCGCAACGCGTTGGAAACATCTGAGCAGGCGGCGACGATCGCGCTGCTCGACGATTATTCGATCGAAGTGACATTCACAGGCACAATGTACGACCCGCCGAACTTCCAGACGCAGTACACGCTGCCGCCATTCAATGTGCCGATGGGCGGCACGTGGAGCGATGGACGAACATGGAGAACTCGAACGGCTATCACAACGGACCGGCGAACTTCACGTTTTCCGTGGTGAACAATCAACAGACAGGATGAGCAGCAGACTGGGGAAGGGTGGTACGGAAACGGCCGGAGGATGGGAACTCCGGCCGTTCCGCTTTGGCGCCATTGCGGAGTCGTAGCGCAGCGGAGGGGGTGCCCGCTGCGCGCGGGGCGCCTGGTAATCCTGCTCGCGACGCCTTGGCAAACCTCAGCAGACCGCGTTTTAGAACGCTTTGATCAGCGTTCCCACCGTCACGTGCGGGAAGCTCATTCCGCGAAAATTCAAGATCGCCGTCTGCGAGTACTGCAGTTGGAGGAAGTCGTCGCCGCCAGGGTTCTGCACCGTTTCGATGGCGAAAACGGATTCGAGGCTGGGCGTGTCTGCATTTTTCTCGATGAACGGAATGTTGCAGGTGCCGTTGATCTCGGCCGTGTTGGTGATGAGGCGGATGATTTTGGTCAGGTGCTGACCCTGGAGCGCCTGGCGAAGCATCTCGTTCGGATCGTTGACGAAGGCCTGCGTGATGTTGGGGTGCAGCGGGCTGGTGCGGAATTCAGATTCCACGCTCAGGTTGAACTCCGGATACGGATTCTCGGTTCCGGGCGCCGGCGTGTTGCTGCCGATGATGAAGGGAACAGTGTTCGCCGGTGGAATGTCGGGCAGGCCCTGAAAGACGACGTCCTCCGAGTGGCCGTAAGTGCACACCGCGTTTCCATGGGGTATGGTTAAGAGCCGCGCGATGCTGGCGGGTGATTTGGGAACGGTGGTCTTTGGGATGTTGAGCCAAGTGCCGGGCTCGATGTGCAGAGCGCCACCGGTGAGCGCGTCGGTGACGCGATGCAAGTAGGTGAGTCCGAAAATTGCGATATCTTCCTGCTGGCTGCCGCGGTTCATCACCGGCGAGCCGATGGTGGTGAACATGAGGCTTTCGCGCAGAATGTTCAACTCCAGGAAGAATCCGTTCTTGTTTCCGCTGGAGAAATCCGGACGCGCGATGAGGCTGAATCCAACGCCCTCCCAAAAGCCGGGAAGATCCTGCAGCGGGCCGAGCCGCTCTGCCGTGGCAAGATGCGTGGAGGCCGCACGGTACGACGTGACGTTGCGGTCGGCAAGGGACTGCTCATCTTCAGGAACGATTGCCCGGCCGAGGCGGGTGGTGCGCACGGTGGTGGTCATCGAAAATGTCCTTTCAGGCGCGGTGAATTGGAGCTGCCGGAACGCGATCTTACACCGGAACAGGTAAGGCAACGGCTGGCAGTTGGCTTCGCACTTCGGCCAGCGCTTCGCGCGCGACGGTGTAGGCATCCGGTGAATCCTTCACCGGATTGTCTTCGTCCGGAATCCAGAATTTGCGGCGCGTGATGCGCAGCGGGTTGAGAAACACGGGGATGGCGTTGAAAACCTCCACCAGATACGGCCCCTGGTAACGGCCGGCGATGGGCTTGAGGAACGGCTTCCACGGAATCCAGCTGGCGGCGAGCGCGCCGCGGTCGGGCGCCGAGAGATGCACGTAGTGCAGCCATCCGGCATCGAGGGCCAGTTCTATGTTCTTGGTAAATGTTGCCGGCCCGTCGCTTCCCAGGACGACATGTGCGCTGTCCACGCAGACGCCCATCTGCGGATTGGCCACGCCATCGAGAAAGCGGAGGACGTCAGAGACCATGTTGGGCGCGGGTGTTTCCCAATGGTCCACCGGCTCAATGGCCACCTTGACGTTCTGCGTGACCGCGTGTTCGCTAAGCGCCTCCAGCACGGGCTCGGCATTGCGATAGCGCGCCGCCAGCCACTCCTGCAGCGCGTCGCTCCAGATGGGCTGGTTTGCATCCGTGGTAGGAAAGACCCCGTAGGGCAGAACGATGGGGCCAGCCATGATTTCGCCGCGCAGCGCGCGGGTGATATCGACGCGCGACTTCAGATACGCAAGCGCAATTTCGCGCTGCTCGCGGTACATCGACGACGGGTCGAAGGTGCGCGTGGCCGCAACGTTCGTCGTCACCTTCAGGTCACCCAGGCCGGCGTCGTCGAGAGCTCCGCGCAGGCGCTTGTAATTTTCTACTTCGTGGCGATGGTTGAGCGTGGCGCAGGGAGCGATGGGCAAATCGAAGCCGTCATAGCCCATCGCCACGAGCGCTTTCATGTGGCGTACGATCGTCGGCGTGTAGGCCGGGTTCTCCGGCTGCAGATCGACCGTAAACATGAAGAAGCTGAACAGCAAGTCATTGTTTGTCGCGATTGCCATAGCTACCATCCAAGTCGGTTGCGGAAAGTTACCATCCAAGTTCTTTGCGCAAATAGGTTCGCGCCATGGAGGCGTACTCGAGCGGATTGGCCTTGGCCGGATCCTGCTCGGCTTCCACCACCAGCCAGCCCTGGAAGCCTGCCTCGTCGAGCGCGCGGAAGATGGGCGGAAAGTCGATGTCGCCGTCGCCGGGAACTGTGAAAACACCGGCTTCGATGGCCTGCTCGAACGACAGTCCTTCGTCGCGCACGCGCTTGACCACCTTGGAGCGGACGTCCTTGAGATGGATGTGCTTGATGCGCGGCCCGTACTGGACGGTGACTTCGAGAGGATCGGCGCCGGCAAAGGCCAGATGGCCGGTGTCGAGCAGCAGGTGCACCAGGTCGGGGTCGGTGTTCTGCATCAGCCGGTCCACATCTTCCTTGATCATGACGCCGGTGCCCATGTGCGGGTGATAGCAGAGGTGCAGGCCGTTGGCGTTCGCCATCTTGCCCAGTTCGCTCAGACCGTCGAGCAGATCCTTCCATTGCTCGTCCGTGAAGATGGGACGGTTGGCGAAGACGGCAACCGGCAGCGGATTGACGGCCTGGCCGAACTCAGCCACCACCATATCGCTTGCGCCCATCTGCTTGATGAACTGCATCTGCTTGATGAAATTCTCGATGGTCTGTTGCCGCATGGACTTGATCGTGAAATAGGTGCTCACCCAGGGCTCGGAGACTCTCAGGCCGCGGAGTGTGAGCTCGCGCTCGAGCACGGAAGGCTCAGTAGGATACTTGTGGCCTATGCTGCATCCGTGGAAGCCGGCCAGCGCCATCTCGCTCACGCACTGCTCGAAGGGGATGCCGATGTCGATGAGAGGAAAGTCGTCGTTCCACCAAAGCGTTGGCGTAATGCCAAGCTTGATTTTTTGCGGGCTGAATAGGTTGCCAGGTGTGCTCATGATCCGTTGATTCTCCTTATCTCAATGTGTTGCCGGTTGAGTTTCAGGTGCACCTGCATTCTGTTAGGCCGGCGGAATCACCGGCGGGCCCGTCCATGAGCCGTATCCAGGCGCTTTGGCGCCGGGCGCATGCGCGCCGATCGTGGTCCACAGCAGTCCTTCCGCGTAGGCTGCGGGCGCAGCAACGAACGTTGCGTCGTTTTCGCGTGCTCCGTAGGTTTCGCTCCAGGCGCGGGGCAGCTCATACCAGACGCCGGTGAACCAGAGCTTGACGATATTGCGCGCAATGGGGCCAAGCTTTTCGTCGCCAAGAATCCGTCGGCGTATTTCGGCCTCGCGCTCGTCCGAATCGCCTGCAGGAATGGACGCCCAGGCCGTGAACAGCTCGTTGAGCAGATCGTCGCCGACAACCTTGCGCGCAGCGGCGAGATACGTCTGTGCCTGGCCCGTGCCCAGCAGCTCGAAGGCACGGAAAGCGGTAAGCTCGGCCGAGAATGGAAGAAATTGGTTAAGGAACTGGTCCATCATGCCGGCACCCCCGCGGCGAATACGCCGGCCATTTCGAAAGTGGGCGCGGCGTTGACGCCCTCCAGACCCGGAACCGGGTTGCGAATGAGTTGATTGATACGGTTGCGCAGCTCGAACATGCGCGGAACTGCTTGCGTGAGCAACAACTCCGGCTTGCCGTTGTAGGCACGCGTGAGCAGGTCGAGGAACTCGGCATACGCTCCATTGAAGGCCATTGCCA
The DNA here is from genome assembly GCA_030049955.1 of Acidobacteriaceae bacterium. The sequence continues at coordinate 9,624 of JASIJX010000069.1, read as the reverse complement.
CCGCGTGCAGCTCCGATGACTCGGGATAGTCGGTGAGGCGCGCGTTTTTCTTGATGGGATAAACGGCGTTCCAGTCGACGGTGAGCGCGGGGCCGGTTGGATTGCCCGGCCTGTCGCCCTTCTGGTAGTAGCGTTGCTTCTGCAGTTGCTCGAAGCGGTAGAGGTGCGCGAGCTCGTGCTCATCGTTGTAGATTCCGCCGCCAAAGCCTTCGCCCTGCTCGATGATCAGGTTGATGGCTTCGCGCGCGGATTTAATGTCGGTGACCGGAAAGAGCCTGCCGCCACCGGAGTAGTAGTAGCGCGAGTCGGCCTGGCGGGCGGGATCGCCAGTGAACAGTTTCTTGTCGCCAAGCTTGTCGTGCAGATGGTCGAAGCCGCGGCGGATCTCCTCGTAGAACTCGCCAATGCTGTAAAAATGCAGTCCTGTATCATCTGGCGCGGCGGCCATGGCCGAAACCTTCGGCGGACGGCGTACGAGCCGCGTGGCTTCACTGGGCGCGGGGCTGGGCCGCTCGATCTTAATGAAGGTTTCGAGCGCTTCTCTCGAAAACGCCGTGAGGCTGACTTCGAAATCGTCTTCGCCATCGGGCAGGTAGGCCGGATAGAGCGGGACGAAATCCGGCGATGTGAGGTCGGGTTTGCCGCCGACGGCGTTGAGCAGGTTGGCCGCGAGCGTGAGATGCAGCATCTCCTCCACGACTACCGCACGGATCACCTGCGCCGCGTCCAGGTTGGTTCCCGGATGAATGGAATAGAGCGCCAGCAGATACGGCGGCAGGGTCGAGTGTTCGATCTGCATCGCGTGATACAGGTACTTGCAGAGTCTTTCGACCGAATCAATTCTTGCGGGCAGTGTGGGCGACGGCATGTTTTTCTCCTCGTTTTGCAGGGATGGAGGCGCGGGTAACGACACGGGTGGCAATGCTCGTTTCACGGGCCAGTTGCGCAATCATGGCGCGGGCGCTGCGATAACAGAGCGCGGCGATGGTGAGGGTGACGTTGGCAGTGCCGATGGTGGGCATGCTTCCGCCGCCTACCAGGTAAAGGTTCTCGTGGTTCCATGAGCGCAGGTCGCGGTTGACCACGGAGTTGCTCTTGTCGGAACCCATGGAGTGAGTTCCGGCAAGGTGATTTCCGCCGCGGATGATGTAGCCCACGCCCTCGTGCGTGATGTAGCCGTAATCGGAAGCGTCATAGGCGGTATAGTCGGCGGCGCCCAGGCGCTGGAAAATGAGCTGCGCGAACTGGCGCGCGTAAGCCGCGCCGCGCATGCTGTACTCGGGAACGTTGTAGGAGATCTCCGGCCGCATGTTGCCGAGCGGATCGCGGTACGCCGGATCGATGGAAACTCGATTGCTTTGGCTGGGCAGCACCTCGATCATGAAAGCCAGCAGGAGCTGGCGCGTGATACGCCGGGCGAGCTCTTGGCGCAGGCTGCGGCCGAACCTGTTTTCCGCATCGACAAGCTGAACGAGATCGGAGAACGGTGAGCCGGTAGCCCAGCCCCAGCCGTCGTTGTGAATGTCAACGCTGAAGGCTGCCTGTCTATTGCGAAATGACCCGCTGCGCAGGTCCACGATTCCGCCCGTGCAGTTGGTGCCGCGCATGGTTCCGCAGTCCACCGGCATCAGCGCCCAGTTCAGCAGGTAGGCGTGATCCATCAGGTTGCAGCCCACCAGTCCGTTCTGCATTTGCAGTCCGGAGGAGAGCATGAGGCGCGGATTTTCGATGGCGTTGGCAGCCAGCACAAAGATGCGCCCTTGCGCTCTGCCGGTGGTGTATTCGGGCCTCTGCGGATCGTTATAGTGCTTGTACTCGATGTACTTGACGACGCCGTTTGCGCGGTCGACGACGACGTTCGAGGCGACGGCCTGCGCGAGAATGTCGACCTTGCCCGTTTGCAGTGCCTTGGCCAGCGTCTTGCCCGCGTGGTACTTGGCCTGCACGGGGCAAATGGGCACACAGTTGTTGTTGCCTTGGCAGCGGCCGCCTATTTCCACCTGGCTGGTGCTCACCGCTCCGGTGGGCGAGAAACTCTTGCCGCGATCGTATTTTGGATTGGGAACGCCGTTGCGGCCCTGCGGAAACGTGCGCACCTTCAGCTTGTAGCTTTCGCCGGCCAGCGACACGCTGGTGCCGTCGATGCCGCGGGCCACCATCTGATCGAGATAAGAGAGCGGCATTTCGTACATCGGGAAAACGTAGCCGTCAGAGAACGGAATGCCGATCTGTTTTTGTCCCTCCACGTCGCCGGAGACGCCAATCTCATGCTCGGCCATCTCGTAATACTGGTCCAGATCGTCGTATTCGAGCGGCCAGTCCTGCGCCTGCCCGAAGCGGCTGCGCATTTTGAAATCTTCCGGCAGCATACGCAGCGTCTTCGCTTCCCAATGCATCGTGGTGCCACCGAGGACGCGCGTGTACGTGGTGTCGGTCGAAAACGGGCCGGTTTGCACGAGGTAGGCTGATGTTGCTGGATGGCCGGGCTCGATTTTCTGCGCGTCAGTGCTGCGCGGCATGGGCGCGTTGGGATTTGGCGGATAGGGCGCCTGATTATCTTTGGAGACGGCGCCGTAGAACCGCTCGAGATAACCAAGGTAGCCGTTGAGCGTGATGTCTTCGCCGGGGCCGGCCTCGAGCATGAGCACGCGATTGCCGGCACGGCTGAGCTCGTATGCGATCAGCGATGCGGAGATGCCGGCGCCGACGATGACCGCGTCATAGATTTCGCCCTGCACCGCTTCACTCGTGGTCCTTTTTGCCGCGCCCGCCGGAAAAATCATGTCGCTCCTCCTGCCCTGGGATATCAACCGGCCTCTGCCGGAGACGAGCCCGAAACAACTGCAGTGAGGGGAAAATTTTCGTGCTCAGCCTTAGCCGCGATTCGCCGCCGCTACCGGCTGCGCGATCTGCTCTCTGGTTGTGAGCTCGCTCACCAGTCGCTCCGCTGTTCTGATGGCTAGCGCAGCCAGCGTCAGCGTGGGGTTTGATGTGCCCATGGTGGGAAAACTGCCTGAACCGACCAGGTAAAGGTTAGGGTGCCCCCACGCGCGTTGCGAGGTATCGACAACGGAGTCGCCCGGGTGCGTGCCCATGGCATGCGTGCCGGAGAAGTGGCCCATGCCGTGGTAATGAAACCTTGTGGTGCCGAACTGCGCGGAAGGAAACCACAGGCTGTCGCTTGCGGTGCTGCAGTCGGTAATGCCGGCTCGTTCGAAGATCTGTTTGTAAACGCTGGTGGCGACGAACATGCCGGCCAGCGTGTACACGCCAACCGCGTAGCTGATGACAGGCCGCGGATTGCCGAGCGGATCGGTATAGCGCGGGTCGATGGTGACGGCGTTATCCGTGTCCGGCAGTTGCTCGACAGCAAGCGAGAAGCGCACCTGGCGCGAAAGCGTGGAGGCAAGCTGGCTGCGCAGCCGCTGACCCCAGAGACCCTGGTTGAGCACTGCCTCGGATACGGTGGAATCGGGCGCGCCGGTGGTGGCACGCCAGCCATCGTTGCCGATGTCGAAACGGAAGGCAGCATGCGAGGCTCGGAATGTGCCGCCGCGCAGGTCTTCAATGCCTGCGGTAGAAAGTGGCCCGCGAAACGCGCCGACCGGCTGCGGCGCAAGACCCCACGCATACAGCGCCGGATGATCCATGAGTGTCTTGCCTACCGGGCTTCTGCCGCCGCCCAGGCTGGAGGCCAGCATCAGCTTGGCATTCTCCACAGCGTGCGCGGCCAGCACATAAATGCGCGCCTTGGCCGTGTGCGCTGTCACGCCATCGCTGCCGTAGCGTTGGTATGTGATGCTCTCCACGCGGCCCGTTGCCGCATCAACGTTGATTTTGGAAGCTACGGCTCGCGCCAGCACCTCGAGCTTGCTGCGATCCGCCTGCGCCAGAGTCTTTCCCGCGTTGTACTTGGCCTGGATGGGACAGATGGGCGTGCAGGAGGTGTTGCCGGCGCAGCGCTGCCCGATGTACATGGGAACTACCTGGCCCCCACCCCGCACATCGGCGGCTGCCACCGGCTGATAGCTGCCGCGCGGCGTGGAGTTGCGGCCAGCCGGGTAGCTGCGCACCTGCAACGCGATCGGGTCGCCGCCAAGTTGCACCTTCATGCCGTTAATGGCCGTAGCCAGCGCCTGGTCGGAGTAACTCAGCGGAACGCGCTCCATGGGATAGTCGTAATCGCGCGGAAAGATGTGACCGAAATACCGCTGGTCCTCGACGTTCGCCGAGACGCCGATTTCGTACTCGGCCTTGCGGTAGTAAGGCTCGAGAAGCTCATAGGTGAGCGGCCAGTCGCGGCCTACGCCGTAATGCGTACGCAGCGCAAAATCCTCCGGCAGCATGCGCAGGCACACGCCCAGCCAGTGCAGAGTCGATCCGCCCTGCGCGCGCGTATAGCTGCTGCCGTAAAGATCGGGGCCCTTCTGCACGAAATAGCCATCGTTGTTACGCAGGTTTGCAGTATCGGGTTGCGGCGCGTTGGGGTCAGGTGTCCACGCGGACTCCGGACCCTTACTGGCTGCTGCGTAGAACTGCGCCAGATGTTGCATGTAGCCGTCGAAGCTGGCCGCGGTATCAGGACCGGCTTCGAGCACCAGCACACGAAATCCGGCGCGCGTGAGATGCTTGGCCACCAGCGCGCCTGCAACGCCCGCGCCGACGATCACAACATCGTGCTGGACCTCGGGAGACATCGGGGATGCGGCCATCACAGGCTCCTCTCCGGTGGCAGATTCGATAAGTCCGGCGGCAGACTCCACGCTCCGAAGCCCTGCTGCGCGCTGCCCGCAGCGTGTGCGCCGGCTGCAATCCATTGCAACCCTGCCTGATAGGCTTCGGCTGAAACCACGCCCGATTTATCAGCCGGCGCGGCGCCGTATACGTCGTGCCAGATCGCGGGCAAACTGGTCCACGCGCCTGTGTACCAGAGCAACATCAGGTTCCGGGCCACCGGTCCAAGTTTCGGATCCTGGAGCATGGACTCGATGGCGGCATCGTGTGCGCCTCCGGAAGGCAGCTTTGCATAACCAGCCAGTAGCTCCTCCAGAACTCCCGTGGGCAGCGCGACGGCGAGCGTGCGAAGGTACTCGCCCGTCATCCCGGTGCCGGCGAGGACCACGCTGCCAAAGCCGGTGAGCAGCGCCGACAGGCCGAGAAAATTCTCGATGGTCTGCTGCATCGCGGATCATCCCTCCACATTCAGGCCGCTCTTTGCGCGCACGGCAGATAGGAATGCTGCATAGCTCCAGGTAAGGTTTTTCACGCTCTTCTCATATCCGGTAACGCCATCGAACTGCTCGCTGAGCTCCAGATGATCGCTGTGGTAGAGCACGGCCTCGATCATGGCGTCGCCTGCGCCCTGCAGGCTCTTGGCCGCCTGCGCGAGAGGCGTGTCTCTGGTTACACCCACCTGATTGAAGAACTCTTGAGAAAAGTCGTCGATGGGCACACTGCCAAGGTGCGGAATGGTGTGAGCAAGGCGATAGTACAGCTCAGCTAGGTTGCAGGTGCACAGCGCCCACGGATGCCGGCCCTGCGTGGTGTCCGCCATGTCGCCGTCGTAAGTATCCTCGGGATAGCGGCCGAGCAGCGGACCGAGGCCGAGCTTGTGGTCGGCTGCGTTGATCGGATACTGGTAGGGCGAGCCATCGTCTGCCCACTGGCTGCGCAGCCGCGCTGCTGTCGCCAGCAGTTTTGTATCGGTGCAGGGAATGGCGCCATACATGCAGGCGCAGAGAATGTCGATGTTCGGGTCGTAGCCCTGCGGCGCGGGCAGCAACGAGACATAGATGCTTCCGTTCCAGTGTTGCGCGAGCGCCGACTGCAGCCACTGGATGGCGTCATCGATTGCCGGTGGAACAGTCACGCCGATCGAGTTCTTCTTGATCAGCTGGAAGCAGCGGAGCTGCGCGGACCGCGCGAAGAAGCTCTGGCCCTGATGCTCTTCCCAAAGGTTGGTGGTTGGTTGCTGATAGACATCGAGCAGGTACTCGATGTTGCGCGTGACGAGCGCCTTCGCCTTGGCCTGTGTCGCTGCGTCGAGCTGATTGTACGCGTTGAGCACGGCGATAGACTGCAGCGCCGGCCCATCGTTCTGCTCGGTCCACGGGCGCGATTCGCCGTCGACGGTGAAGCAGGCGTGGCCCATGGTGGGCGTCGCATTGTTCTGGCAGAGCTGCGCAAAGTTCACATAGTCGATGAGCGGCTCAACCCCGCCCTTCGCCGCGACAGGAGGAATATTGGCAGCGGCGATTTCCATTGTCGTGAGTGCCGCATCGCGCACCCAGTTGTAGACGTAATCCTGGTCGATGCCCGCGGTATTGGCGGGGAACGATGGCGCGGCGATGATGCAGCCGGGAAGCGAAAAGATTCCCGCGTGCAGAGGATCGGTGAAAGCGAAGCCGTCGCTGGAGACGTTGCGCAGCATGAGGAAGAACATGTGTTCCGCAATGCGCGTGAAGTCGCCGTTGGGTGCGATGATCTGCGGACCCACGCGCGGAATGGTGGCCAGGGGTGTGGCCACGCTGGCACGGATGTGCATGTGATGCCGCCTGGGGACGGCTGCGCCGGGCGCCGCTGCAACAGCGGATGCTTCGATAGTGGCTGTGCTCATGGATTCCTCCTCATCGCGTTTCGTGTCTTGTGCGTGATGCGCCGCTTGGCATCTAGTCGCCTGACTTGGCCAGTGCCGAGTCAGCGGTCCGATCGACTGTCGGGTCTCGCGCAGTAGCCGGCGTCGAAACCCGTGTCGGAATTCGTGACCAGGACATTTCATTCACCACGGTTCCATCTTTGCCGCTGGAAGGCGGCGTCCGCAGCACCAGTGTGGAACCGTCGCATTCGAATGGCCTCGATTGCAGCGTGCCGGACCAGTTGGGATAGAGGCTGGCGTCGAGCCGGTGAATGACCGTGTCGGCCTGCACCTCCCACGTGCCGAAATAGGCGAGGCACGTTGAGTAGGCTTGGGCGCGCTCGTGCAGGTCGCCGCCGAGCGCATTTTCAGAACGGATAGCAGGACGATGCGCCGCGGTCATCTGCACGGCCATGCTTCCGTCGGCCGCGTAGATCAACACGCCTGTGGCATCTTCGCCAAGCGGGTATGTAGTTGAGCCATCCTGCTCGATGCGGCGCCAGGCGAGCAGCTTCCAGGATCCTGCAAGATTGACCGAGGGCGGCATAGACACACCTCGAGCGAGCGGATTTTAACTCCGATCACGAGCGGCGCGCACGATACTGAGCGGGCACGCACGCCGCACGCGTTCAACTGGGCACGAGAGCATCAACTACTGCAATGTGCAGCCGACGGCAGCCGCAAAGCGGCTCCGTATCGCATCAGCGCCTACCGTTTTTTCCAGGGTTGAACAAAGCGGGCTGGGAAAATACTAGCTGTCCTGTTAACCAGCTCAGGTCGGTGCAAACTGCGCACGTCCTGATTCATCCCGTATGTCCGTTCAGGATTCGTTCCAGAGAGATTCCTGCGTATCTAAGAAACGAGAGCAATCGTGTCCGAAACAAAACGGAATGTCAAGTAAAAAATTGCAACGCAGAGAGTTGGACCGCTGCGCGCCTGCGTCGTAGAGCAGTCATTGCAACAGAAGCAGCGATCGTGATGAAGCAGGCGAAGCTGACCGCGCGCAAGCAGATTCCGTCGCGTTTCGACGACGCCGGCAGATCAGGATGGACGAGTGGATTTACGCTTGCCCACTTGCTCCAAAGCAAGCATGGCCCTCGCTGCTTTTATGGCCGAAACGGAATTTTCTCACTGCCTTTATGCTCGAAACGGAATTTACGATCCAGGCTCGCTCGATCCCACCTGGCAAGGTCTGCCGAGGCAGAGTAGGTCTCTTCGAGAAATTCGAGGACCGTTCTTGCAGGATTGGGTGTCTTTCTGGCGGCGTCATAATCGAGCACAAACTCTCCGATCGTCTCGTTGAATCCGCCGCTGTCCTTGAGGACAACTTTCCCGAGTCCATCCGGAACGGGCGCTGCGTACGCGTAGAACGCAGCGCGGCCATAGCCGCCATTTCCCGGCCAAAAGCCGGCGCTGATCACCTCGTGCGAGTAGGCCTCGGCCTGGATGCTGTCGGCATTGGGACGAGGCGGCGCCAGCTTGCCATTGAAGCGCGTGACGGCAAGGTCAAAGGAGCCCCAGAAAAAATGAACGGGGCTGATCTTGCCATAAAAATTGGTGGAGAAGCGCTTCAGGAGCGTGTCGGCAATGATCAGCGCCCGCCAGAACCGCCAGGCTGCGTCGCGGTCGTAACTGCGGTGCGCCGTGTCCAGATCGAGACGAATGGGATCTGCGACTTCCGCTGGCATGGGGTCAATGGTCACGTGAATCCCAAGCGATGCGAGCGTTGCGGTGAACTCCTGGAAGAATGTGGCAACGGGCTTGGGCGCCAGTTCGATTCTGCGAATCTCTCCAAGGCTGGTGCGGCAGATGACCTCATGCGAGAGAAAGTCGAATTCAACGTCAAGAATCTGGCCGTCGGGCGTCGGGATCGGCGAGGTCCACAGCCCCCGCGCCGTCAGGTAGAGCGGAACATTCCACCAGTGGTTCTGCAGCGGCGTAAGAGCCAGGCGTGTCTTGCCCACGATCTGCATATACATGTGCAGGGTTTCGGCAGTGTCTTTCCACTGATCCCATGCAAGATCGGGCCATGTTCCAAAGTTCGGCAATGGATGTGACAAGGAAGCACCTCCTACGGCAGATCGCAGGTGCAGTGCGCAGCGCGCGAGTACCTCTACGATGCGCAGAACGAAGCTCGATGTCAAGGTATCGGGTAGCGTATGCTCGTCAACATCGGGCGTGCGGAATTCGTTTCGAAGCTCGCACGCCAAACCCTTCTATTTGGCTGGAGAACCAACCATGAAATCCGAGCGAAAGGGAATGAATCCCAATGTTCCGCCCAGCGGCAATGGCTGCGTGGAGTGCCTGGCTTCCGGCGGATGGTGGCTGCACTTGCGGCGCTGCACGGAGTGCGGACACGTGGGTTGTTGTGACAGCTCACCCAGCCAGCACGCGACTAAGCACTTTCGCGCTACGGGCCACCCGATCATCGCCAGCTTTGAGCCGGGCGAAACCTGGTTCTACAGCTACGAAACACAGCAGACCGTCCACGGCGAAAAGCTTGCGCCTCCTCGATGGCATCCTGAAGATCAGCCCGTTCCCGGCCCGGTGAAAAAAGTTCCGGCCGACTGGGAATCGCATTTGCACTAAAGCGGAATTGCTCAGCATGCGCCGGACGGGCGTGGGTTAGACGAACGTCAGAACTGGATGCCGGGAGCGTGGCAGATGAGCAAAAGTCGCCTTGAGGCGTTCACCGATGGGGTTTTGGCGGTCATCATCACCGTCATGGTTCTGGAAATGCAGGTACCGCACGCAACCACCTTTGCGGCGCTCCGGTCTGTTCTTCCTGTTTTATTAAGCTACGCCTTGAGCTTTATCTACATCGCAATCTACTGGAACAACCATCATCATCTTCTCCAGGCAACCGAACGCGTAACGGGTTTAACACTGTGGGCCAATATGAACCTGCTGTTCTGGCTTGCCCTCGTGCCTTTTGCTACCGCGTGGATGGACGAGGGCGCTGATGCCCCTGCTCCCGTAGAGCTCTATGG
>JASIJX010000011.1 GCA_030049955.1 Acidobacteriaceae bacterium | reverse complement strand
GTTATGAGGAGGCACTGCGTTGGGTCGATTTACAGGGGTACTGGGGATTTTCGCTGTCCTGTTCGTTGCCTGGCTTGGTTCCACCGATCGCAAGCGCATCCGCTGGCGCACTGTGGCGTGGGGTTTGGGGCTGCAGATCTGTTTCGCCTTCCTGGTGCTTCGCTTCGACTACGGCCAACTGGCGATGACATGGGCGGGCGATGTGGTCAACCGTATGCTTTCGGCGACCTTCGCCGGCACGCAGGTGCTCTTCGGCCAGCTCGGCCTGCCCAACTCAGGATTTCTAGGCAAGCTTCTGGCGCCCAATTCAGGCGCCATCTTCGCTTTCCAGGTCCTGCCCACCATTATCTTCATTTCCGCGTTTTTCGCAGTGCTGTACCACATCGGCGTGATGCAGATCATCATCCGCGGCATGGCATGGCTGATGCTTAAGACCATGCGCATCTCCGGCGCCGAGAGCATGAATGTGGCGGCAAGCATCTTCATGGGCCAGACGGAAGCGCCGCTGACGATTCGGCCGTTCCTGGCGCGCGCGACGAAGAGCGAGCTGATGACCATCATGACCAGCGGCATGGCGCACGTTTCGGGCGGCATTATGGCCATGTACATTGCGCAGGGCGTGGAGGCGCGACACCTGCTCTCGGCCGTGATCATGACCTCGCCGGGAACGATCTTGATTGCGAAAATGCTGGTGCCGGAAACAGAAGTGCCGGATACGGAAGGCAAGGTCATCATCCCGAAGGACGAGTTGCACAAGGATGAGAATTTTGTGGGCGCAATCGCCCGCGGCACCATTGACGGTGGCAACCTGGCCTGGAACGTGGCGATTATGCTCATCAGCTTTCTGGCGCTGGTGGCGCTGCTCGACATGTTCCTCGCCTGGATCCACGGCGGTATTCACTGGTTTCCTTCGAGCCTGGGCCAGATTCTCGGCTTCGTTGGCGCGCCGGTGGCATGGCTTATCGGCGTTCCGTGGCGCGATTGCCCTGCCATCGGCAACCTGCTGGGCACGCGCATGGCGCTCAATGAAGTGGTCGCGTACATTCAGCTCGGTGCGATCAAGGCAACGCTGGCGCCGCGCTCGTTCACAATTGCCACGTTTGCGCTGTGCGGCTTTGCGAATTTGGGTTCAATTGGGATGCAGATCGGCGGCATCGGCGCGCTGGTGCCTGAGCGGCGCAACGACCTGGCACGGCTGGGCGTGCGCGCCATGCTGGCCGGCACCATGGCGAATCTGGTTTCAGCGTCGATTGCGGGGATTTTCCTGGGGTGAACGCTCGGGGTAGTGCATTTTGGGTTTGGCTCCGCCGCGACCACGCAGGGTGTTTGCGCTAGGTTATTGCGGGGAGGCTCGGATTAACTATTATGGGATTTTTGTGGGCTGCAGCCATGCGGTGCGGTATTGTTTTGCCGAATTACTATTCGTGCGCTTTGAAACGTGCTCGAAGGGCATTTCCAGACTTCCCATCGCACAAATTGTCGTACATGGTATAGCGACTGAATCTCCCTGAGGGGAACCAGCATCGTGCGGTCGCCGACTGTGAGCGAGCAACGCATGTGTTCTTATTGTCCACTGTTGCACTGAATCAAAAGGTCCGTTGGAGCACGCCAGCGACTTTCAACTCATGAGACGAGGGCTTTCTAAGGGAAATCGGAAAAAACCTAGCCTCACCGCAGCGAAAGAAACATGCCGGCGATTGTCGCGCTCATCAAATTTGACAGTGTTCCGGCGATGACCACACGGATGCCGTAGCGCGTCACCTCGGCGCGCCGCTCAGGCGCCACCACGGAAAAGCCGCCCACGAGGATGCCGATGGAAGAGATGTTGGCGAAGCCGCACAGCGCAAAGGAGACGATGGCAAGCGTCTTGGGATCGAGCACCGGCAAGCCCGCCGCGGCAACGGCAGCAGCGCCTTTCAAATAGGGTGAAAGCGCTACATACGCAACAAATTCATTCAGGATCATCTTCTGCCCGAGAAAGACGCCGGCCACTCGTGCGCTGTGCCAGGGCACTCCGATCAGCCAGGCTAGCGGTGAAAACAGCTGACCCAGCAGGTACTCGAGTGTCCATTGCGGATGCCCGAACCAGCCAAAGATATGTCCGGTGATACCGTCGGCCAGCGCGATTAGCCCGATAAACGCCAGTAGCATGGCCCCCACGCTGACCGCAATCTGCAGGCCCACGGTAACGCCGGATGCCGCGGCATCAATCACGTTGGCAGGTGGGTGCTCGTCGAAGCCCACATTCTGGAATTGCACCGTGCTCTCGCCCGCGCTGGGGCAGATGATTTTGGCAAACAGCAGTCCACCGGGAATGGCCATAAACGACGCCGCAAGCAGATAATCCATGCGCACTCCCAGTCCCGCGTAGCCGGCCAGCACCGACCCGGCCACTGAGGCCATACCGCTCGACATGACCGCAAACAACTCCGGTCCGCTCAATTGGTGAACGAAGGGTTTGACCATCGCAGGCATCTCGCTCTGTCCCAGGAATATGGTGGTCACTGCGGAAAACGACTCAACCTTCGAAACCCCGATCACCTTCTGGAAGATTGTGCCCAGGACAAGCACGATTCCCTTCATCAGGCCAATGTAGTAAAGGACCGAAATGAGCGAAGTGACGAAGATGATCGCCGGCAGTACGCGGAATGCAAACACAAACCCCGTATCCCCGAAAAGCTGCATCATTTTCGGGGAAACCAGCCCGCCAAATAGAAACGTGATGCCGCTGTTTCCGTAGTCGAATACCTGGTTGACCACGTTGGCTGCAGAGCCAAGAATCTCTTTGCCCATGGGCACGAACAGCACAAAGGCACCGATGGCAATCTGCGAGAGGAGCGCGGCGATGACCACGCGAGGGCGGATCAGCCGGCGGTTGTTGGACACGGCAAATGCAATCAGAAGCAGAGCCAGCATGCCAAGCATGCCGTGAGCAATACTCACTGCAATTCCTCCGGAACGCGCCAGCAGCGGCCCGCTCAAGCGGGGGCGCGAGGGGCTGTCGCCGCGCCCTCCAGCAAAATGGTTCTGTCAAAATCTACATGCATCCTATCAGCCCGCCATGCGGCCAGGCAGATGCGGATAGGGATGGGCCGATGCTTAGGGGAACCTTTGCGCAAGTCCGGTTTGAAGGATATGGGTCTCAGCCCGTACATTAAACTTCCAGAAAATGAATAAGGATTTAGCCAGCAC
>JASIJX010000521.1 GCA_030049955.1 Acidobacteriaceae bacterium | reverse complement strand
CCGCTTACCGAAAGGTCTTTCCTCATGGGATTCGTTGAATGCCTTGCCCTCCGCAAAGCTCATGCACACATCCGGCACACGAAACGCAGTCCGCAATGGAATCTGCGCGGCGATTTGGAACATCGTCATTGATCGAGCAAATCAATGGTCTGCTTTTCAGGAACCGCAGACTCGGAAAATCAACCACCGTTCGGCTTCTTGTTCTGATGTGATTTCGTCTTCGTCAAAGTGGCCACAATGCAGGCAGACCGCACGATCACAACCAGCTGTGCGATATTGCTTTCTAGCCACCGCTTCGAAACCGGCAAGGCCATTGATTTTCGACTCGAGATCGACGCGTAGTTTTGTGTCTATTGAAGCGCAATGAGGCTGGCACTCTGATTCATCCAAGCCAAGGGAATTCCACCGACAAGAGAATCGAGGGACAGATTTGGGCTACCCTGCCCTCCTAGGATTGCCTCGATATTGGCCGGGCTCAAGGAAGCTAACGGAAAGACCTTTCGGACGTGTGTTACCCTGCAGCGGTTAATCCTTGCGAGGTGTTTGATACCGTGGGCATCGCCGGAAATGAGCTGTTCTCTCTACGTGAGAGCTTGTGCAATCGCCTTGAAGATCTCGAGCTTCTGGCTTTGCTCTGAGTCGGGCTTGTTAGAGACCATCATGCCCACCGCCTGTCTCCGGGCGACGCATTGAAATGGGCAGAACAACGAAAACCGCGCTTGATACCTAGCGGAATCTCTACTGGGTTTACCATCAAGCGCCTGGAAAAACCGATCAGTTCGGATCAGGGTCTCTACGGAATCAGCATGGATGATCACGCGGTCCACATTAATCCCAAGGAAGCGGAGACGATTCGATGCCCCATTCACGCGCACGCTTGCCGCGGTGGGCCGCACGGTCGCTGGGCCCAGGTCCTTGTCTGCGGCGATGCTCCGATCCATGCGGTCGCCGGCGCGCTTCAGCGTGTACCTCAAATCGGCAGTCTCGATCTTTCCTCACGTCTCAAAAACCACCGGATACTTGCTGACCGCAACCTCGTTCCAGTCATACGACATCCGCGGGAAGAACTGCAGCCGTTCCAGGTGCGTGTCGTCCACGCCCATCACCAGCCGTAGCGTTTTCACAATCTCCCCTTCCTGCACGCCGTTGCCCAGGTCGCCGAAGCGAAACCAATACCGGCCGGTAAGATCGATTCGCGCGCCTTCGAGCACAATGTACGACCCGATGCCAAGTTACGCGACTTCTGGATCGTAAATCTCCTTCGCCGCCCAGTCCAGCATCGTCGTCGTATCGTGCATCCGGTCTAGCAACAGCGCCGACTCTGTCACGAATCCCTGCCCGTACCCAATTGACTGCCTGTAAAACTCGAACGGCTTATACGTGTCGAGAATCCGCTGGTACGCCGCTTGATTCACCGCACGCCGCTCGGCTAGCTGTCCTCCGGCGCAAACCCCTCGCTGTCGGCCTAGAGGATCAGCGGACCCAGCACCGCGCTCTTTTCCGTCCAGTTGGAGTAATCAAGCGTCCACACGCGCCCATATTTCGGATCGTTGACGATGTTATCCGAGGTGATGCCCGCCTGCATGCGATCCGCAACCTGCCGCCACTGCTCAGCATTTGACTTCTCGCCGATCGAATCGGCCATCACCGCCAACGCCCGCAGCGCTGTAGTCAGTAAACTTCTCCCCACAAAGCGCGCGCTCGCTGGAGTGCCCGGCAAATTCCGGTCGGACTGCTGTATCTCACGGCGCCGTTAGCACCATTGATCTGATAGACACGTTGCAAACGCTTCCCGGATCAACAGCTAAGCCGTGGCAGGATATCCCCCTCTGAAAAATTTGCTTGACGGGGATTTTTGGAAATGTTACGTTTGCCGGAATAGTCAGCTTACTGACTGTGTGTTTTACTAATAGAACACAGCTCTCCGGAAGTGCCAAAGACATTTCCCAATCGGAGGTTCAAATATGTGTTGTTCGCTTCTTTGCGTGAGGCTGTCCCAGATCTGTCGTCTCTCTCTTCTATTAATGCTGCTAGCCACCTTGGGAATGGCATTCGGGCAGGAGGTACGCAGCTCCATTACGGGCAGGGTAAGCGACACCACCGGAGCCGCCGTTCCGGATGTGAACGTTACGATTACCAACCAGCAGACCGGCGTGAAGGTGCACACTGTGACCGACGGTTCAGGCAACTATACGGTGCCTGAACTCGACCCGGGCTTTTATTCGGTGACGGCGGAGAAGAATGGTTTTCGGCAGGAGACTTCGACCGGGCTTCAACTGCTTGCCCAGCAGACGCTGCGCAGCGACATGAAACTCCAGGTCGGCGCCGCCACAGAGAGCGTGCAGGTGTCCTCTGAGGCGCCGATCATCGACACCGAAAATGGCGTCATCGCGACCCCAATTACGACCACGCAACTGAAGACCTTGCCGACAACCGTGCAGGATATCGACAGCTTTCTGATCCTGGCGGCCGGGGTGGGACGCGCTACATTCAATTCGGCCCCGCAGATCGCCGGCAGCACACACTGGGGCGCCGATAATTTCACCCTGAATGGCGTGAGCGTCAACGACCCCGGCAACGGCGGCGGTTCCTACTCGTTTGGTTTGGGCGGTGTCAATCTACCCTCATTGAGCTCGCTGCAGGAAGTCCAGATTGGCGGCATCGGCATGGATGCACGCTACAGCCGTATCGTCAACGTGCAGATGGTGACCAAGGCCGGCACAAATCGCTTTCACGGCGAGGCCTACGAATACCTTGAGAACACGTCGTTGAATGCCAATACATTTGTCAACAATGCGAACGGCGTCCTGCGCCCGCCTTTTCATCGCAATGAGTTCGGCGGGGACATCGGCGGTCCCATTTTGCACAACAAAGCGTTCTTCTTTTTCGATTATGACGGGCTTCGCCAGGCCGTCCCCGTTTCGGTACAGGACAATCTGCCGACTGCAGCCGAGAAGCAAGGTAACTTTGGCACCTTGTGCGCGACCTATAACGGGAGCGGCGCCTGCAATGCGACCGGCGGCGTACAACTCTACAATCCGCAAACCGGCCAGCCTTTCGCGTACAACATAATTCCTTCCACGATGATCACGTCGCAGGCCCAGACGCTGCTTGCCTTTCTACCGAATCCGACCAATACCAGTTCGCTGGGCCTGCCGCAGGGCACCAAGGCGCCGGATGGCGTAGCCGAGCAATACAATTACACGACCTCATTGAGCCAGATCTTCGACGTTGGGAAATGGGACCTTCGCCTCGACGACCATCTGTCCAGTCGTGACTCTCTATTCGGTGTCTACTCGCATTCGGTGGGCTTCCCCTGGTTCGATCCGCTCGGCACGCCGGCGAGCTTTGGCAACGGCCAGAATTACGGCTACAAGACATACACCCTGAGCGGAACGGAGACACATACGTTCGGTCCGAGAACGGTCAACTCGCTGCGCGGCGCCTGGTTCGATCACGAGAGCATCCGCAGCGGGCAGAATGCTTCCTTCGACCCCTATTCGCTCCTCTCGCAACTGACCCCAAGCAACAACCGCGGCCTGCCCACGATGACCACCACAGGCTACACGGCCATTGGAGATATCGGGCTGAACAACTACACGCGGGAATATGACATTGAAATTACCGATGACTTTACGCACGTAATCGGCCGCCACACTCTGCAGGCCGGCATCGATGAAACAGGCTTCAAGATCTATGTCCCAAGCGGCGGCTATGGTCCTCTGGGAACCTACACTTTCAACGGTACATGGACCGGAAACGGAGGTTGGCCGGGACAACCCACATCCGTTGGCAATACCGTCGCCGATTTCATGCTGGGCGATGCAGTCAGCGCCACCACCGGCAAAGCGACCCCGACCCAGGACACCTATAGCCGCGACTGGGAGTTGTACGGGCAGGATGTGTGGCAGGTATTGCCGAGCCTGACTTTCAACTACGGTTTGCGCTACGTCTATCAGTCGCCTTGGGACAGCAGGGGCAATCTCGGTAGCTACTTCAGTTTCACTGACAATGCATTAGTGCTGCCGGAGAACTCTACAACGCCGACATTGCCTGCCAATTCCCCCGCAACTTCGTTGCCGAGCTATGCCTTTACCACAACTGGAGCGTTAGGGCTACCCGAGACGTTCTACTCTCCTGAGCGGGACAATTTTGGTCCCCGGCTCGGATTTGCCTGGCGAATCCTGGGTAGCACCGATACGGTGCTGCGCGGCGGTTACGGCATCTACTACAACTTCAATGCCGGTTACATCGGCTTCAATGACAATATTCTGAACCCACCGTGGGGTGGCAGCGTCACGTACAACACCGGCAAGCCCTCCAAACCAACCTCGACCTACTTGCCGGACATTACGTTCAATGCGCCGTTTCCATCCGGTACAGCAGCAGCGCCGTCTGCTCATCCCACTGTCTACGCAATGAACAGAAACTTTGACAACGCCCGTATTCAGCAGTTCAACGTGACACTCGAGCACCAATTCCGGGATCAGTGGAAGGCGCGCGCCAGCTATGTAGGCAATCGCACAGTCGACCTGCCTGTGACTCTGTACAACACCAACGTCCCGGTAGTGCAGCAACCCACGCAACCATTGCAAAACGAGCGTCCATATCAGCCGTGGGGCGTCATCGACACCACCAATAACGAGAATTTCTCCAATACCGATCAACTGCAGCTCGAGGCTCTTCACCAATTCTCCCAGGGCTTTATGGCGCAGGGCCAGTATGAATGGACCAACTGCCGTGACATCGCTCCTCCCACCGGAGCGGGACCGCAGATCGTGACCGAACCGCGTCTCGATTACGGCAATTGCCCATACCTCGCGCGGCACACTTTCGTTGCGAACTACGCGTATGATCTACCCTTTGGACACGACCGCAAGTACCTCAGCCATGGGGTGCTGAGCGAAGCCCTGGGCGACTGGACCTTCTCCGGCATCACGACGTACGAAACAGGTCCCGCGTTCTCTGTCACATTTACCGCTCCGTCTACGTATCCGGGCTGGATCGCAGGTCGCGCAAATACGGTGCCCGGTGTGAATCCGTACATCCGCAACCACAGTCACTCGATCACGGGTACGTGGCTCAACCCGGCTGCGTTTGTGACGCCGGCTCCGGGACAATGGGGTGACTCGCCTCGCAACGGATACTTCGGACCTGGATATTGGAACTACGACATGAGCGTCCTGAAGACGTTTGCCATTCGGGAGAATCAGGGCCTGATCTTCAGGGTTACCTTTCTCGACGCGTTCAATCATACAAATTGGGATGGCGGTGGCACGTCAATCGGTGGGGTGGCGGCTCCAGTTGTTGCCACCACAGGCACCACACAGTATGGCGGAACCGCCGTGGCGAATTTCGGAGACGTGACTACTGGCGAAGGCAGCCGCGTGATCCAGGGTTCGCTGCGTTACACCTTCTAAACACGGCCGGGTTTGCGGCCCAGCCTCCGCAACCCGGCTTCATCCGCCTCGACAGTTTCTGCCAGATCACCCCAGCGGTCGAGCGCCGCGGGTTGTGCCTAAGGCCAGTTCGCGATAGCGTTAAGGCCAGAGTACGAGCGCTCGGCGACGGACGAACAGGGCGCGCCGAGGCCGTAGCTGGCATGATGGCATAGAAGAGATGAACGCGAATCAGCTTCCGCTCACGGCTTCTGATTTGGTGGTAATCGGGGGATACCTGGCGCTGGTTCTCCTGGTTGGTCTTTACTACCGCAAGCGCATGCGCTCCGCCGAAGATTACTTCGCCGGAGGACATCAGATTCCCTGGTGGCTCGCAGCGGTCTCACACTACATGTCGAGCGCCAGCGCCTTAGCGTTTGTCTCCTACTCTCAAATCGGCTACACCTATGGCTGGACGGCGGTAAGCCTCATCTGGATGGCCGTGCCGAGCGGCATTGTCGGCGGCCTGATCTTCGCCCGTCAATGGCGCAGGGCCCACGTGGTGACGCCGGTCGAGTTTCTCGAACGCCGCTTCAACCCTTTTGTCCGCCAGCTTCTTGCCTGGGCCGGCATTCCCATGAAAGTAGCCGAAGACGGCCTCAAGCTGTTCGCCACCAGCATCTTCATTGCGGTCGGTCTGGGCATACCAACCACCTGGGCGGTCATCACCTGCGGCGTCATCACGGTTGTGTACACGTTTCTGGGAGGCCTATGGGCGCTCATTGTCACCGACTACATCCAGTTCCTGATGAAGATGATGGCCCTTACGCTGCTGGTTCCTCTTGCGATTTGGCGAGCCGGCGGCCTGCGCCATGCGGTTCGCGTGCTGCCCACGGGCTTCTTCCACGCGACCAACGGCCCGTATAACTGGATTTACCTTCTCGGCTGGGGTGTAATGCTGACGATCACCCTGAACGGCTCGTGGTCGCTCGCCCAGAAGTTCTATTCAGTCAAGGATGAACGCCAGGCAGCCAAGGCTTCTTACTTTTCCGCATTCCTGTATCTCATCGGCGGGCCGCTGATGATCTTACCGGCCATTCTCGCGCGGACGTTCCTTCCCGACCTCATCGCGCAGCATCGCACCGCCGACGTTTACGTGCTGCTTGTTATCAAGCTACTTCCCGCCGGTATGGTGGGCATTGTGATTGCCGCGATGCTTTCCGCCACGATGGCAACAGTCAGCGCCGACCTCAGCTCCATCGCCAGCGTGCTCACCACGGACGTCTACCAGCGCATCTTCAACCCTGATGCCTCGCCGCGTAAGCTGCTAAACGTCGGCCGGCTTATCACGCTCCTGATTGGCGGAATCTCGCTGGGCATCGGCCTGTATATTTCGCAAGGAGGCGATCAGGCGCTGTTCCATCTAATGGTGTTGATAGCCAGCGCTTTCATTGCACCATCCTTTGTTCCCCTGATGGGCGCCCTAATCTCCCGGCGTCTCAACTGGCAGGGAGTCACTACCGGCTATTTTCTGGGCCTGGCGGTCGGCCTGTCGCTACTGGGCCTGCGCGCATGGTATTTGCCGCATGGGCACTGGTCTTGGCTTGCAGCCAATTTCGATGGAGCATCCGTGCTTATCAACACTGCTGTCACCATTGGCGGCATGTGCATCGGAACTATGATCTTCGGAACCGCCGAGAGTCAGCAGAAGAAATACAGCCAGATTTTTGAACACGCGGAACGGCCTGCATCCACGACGCCGGCAATGGATCAGCATCGTGAACAGGTAAGAGTGATTGCTCTCTCAACAATCGCCGTCGGCGTGCTGCTGGGTATCGCAGGAGTCATTGCATCATCGCTTACCGCACGCCTTACCGACCTCGCCGTGGGTGCGGCGCTGATCGCACTAGCCGGTTATCGCATGCGTACGTTGCACACCGACCGCCGCATAGTGGTAAGAGTTTGAGCGGCTGACGCTGAGAATTTGCGGGCGGAACCGGCTACGCCTTCAACCAGCTGAGGATGTCTTCGTCCGGCTGTGCGACTCTAACATTCTCGCCGCCGCGCTCCAGCGATTGGTGAATGGCTTCCAGTGCCGCTGTCACCTGGCGTCCATCGAAGCCCGTCACCTTCGGCGTCGTATCCTCGAGAATGGAGCGCGCAAAGTCCTCTAGACAAAAAGGAAAAGCTCCACGTATCCGTCCAAAAATTTCCTGTGTAAGAAAGCCCTTGGGATACGTGAACGCCGCTTCCGTGCTGATCTCAAGCGACTCTCGCTTTCGGTCCAGCAACACATGGCCAGCCGATCCAATCAACTGAATATATGAGTCGACGGTGGTGGGGAAGGTGTTGGGATAAATCCATCCCGATTCAAACGTAACGAACGCTCCGTTCGCGAACAGCACCTGCGCCTGGATGACATCGTAGGTCGGAATACCTCGCGCAACCAGCACCTCCTTACGGCCCCAGGCGCGGGCCTCGACAGGCTCGCTGCCCATAAACCATCGCACCAGGTCAATGTCGTGAGAAGACAGCAGCCACGCGCAGGTCGTCTCGCCTGCCCAGCGAATATTCTTCGTGGAGACAATAATCGTATCGCTCTTACGGGCGTAACCGGTCATGGCCTTGCCAATTCCACCCGACGCGATTGTGTCATGCGCCTGTTGATAGGCCGATAGCCAACGATGATTGAAAGTTACCTGGATCTTGCGGCCCATTTTGTGGGCCAGCCTCAACAGCGTGTCAGCTTCGGCTACGCTTGTGGTGAAGGGCTTTTCAACAAGCAAATGCCGGCCGGATTCCAGCACAGCCTTTGCAAATTCAAAGTGATAATTATCCGGCGTCGCGACCACAACCGCATCAATGTCATCCCGCTCTAGCATCTTACGGTAGTCAGAGTAGCCCGGCACGCCAAATTGCGCCGAGACTTCGTCTACGACTTCCTGCCGCCGCGCACTTACGGCTGTGACTCGAGTAAGGTGGCTCTCCGAATATACCCGTAGGCAGAGACGCGCCATTTTCCCAAGCCCGATAATTCCTATGCGAAGCTGATCCATACCTTCCTCAATCCTCCATATCTCTTTCCAAGCCTCTTTATGGACTGTTTCCCATTCTTACGGCAACAGGCTCACGTTGAATCTGTCACGTTGACTGGGTACTTGCAGGAACTCATCACGCAGCCGCCGGCGCACATCCTGCCGGTCACCGAATGAGGACATGGTGTTCTCCTGGGGTAAGAAGCATCACCTTCAACATCTTGTCCTGATAAGAAACCTGTGACGGTTGCCCATCGACTATCACGGAGGTGGGCGCTTCTGAACAAAAGAGATTCAGTGCGCCACTGCCGCTGCTCCAGATGGTAAGTTTCGTGGCGTCGTTCGCACGCTCCCATGCTATATCGGTCGGCGTCGCGAAACGGAAGATCGTTCTGCCATCTTCCTTCACCGATCGCGCGCCCACCGCCATCCATTCGCTGGCGTTCTTTCCTTTTTGCGCCAGTACAGAACCATCGGTGGCGAGAGCGTCGAGCATAAGGTCCCCTGCACCGGTCCGAAAAACGATGCTCGCCTCCTCGCTGGCTGAGGCCGCAGCACGAAAACCCTCTCCGGCCTTTTCCGACCAGGACTGCAAGTCCGGCGTACTGCCCGCCGGACCAGCAGCGAACTTCATGCCGACGAGAAATTCCGTTTTTGTCGTGGAAGGTGAGGTCAGCGTGAATTCATTTCGTGGTTCAACGTGCTGACGATCCAGATTGGTGAAGAGCGTTACCTGAATGGGTGTCGTTGCCAAACTCCACGCTGCATTGCTGCTTGCTGCCACCAGATCGGCATGTGCAGCCTCGGTCTGGATGGATGCGATCGCCCCCTCATGCGTCAGCTTGGAATCTGGCGGCGCGTGCAGCAGCCATGTAAAAACATGCTTTTCAGGGGCACGCACTTCGTCGTGCACGATCAGAATGTCCGGCTTCAGAAAGAAGAATTGCCGTTCATAGCTTTCCAGCTTGCCATCATAGGCGGATGTGAGGTCCGCCGCGAGAAAGTCGAAGTCCGTCGCGAGCATCTGCGCGGTGAAGTGAGGATGCTCGAACGCAGCCCAATAGCGGGGTGCAAAAGCCATCTGGCTAAAGGGATTGCCATCAATCAGCAGCGTGTTGTGACCTGCGGCCTGCGTGAAGTAGTCCGAATAATGAGGGTCTGTATAGTAGCTGGCGTAGCCGGCCTCACTGATTAGCTCATTCCCGAAGGCCGAGACCTGAAAGCTGCCTTCGTCATGATGTTCATGATTAAACCACGGTCCAGCCCGCAGCGAAATTACCGTCGCATCGTGATCCCATCCGCTGCGCAAAGCGGCGCTGCCACGCAGGGGAAATACGCGGGAAGGCGGAGGAAGAGCAAACGCTGGAGCAGGTCCCGAACAGCACACCAGATCAATCGCGCCAAGTGCCTCTTCGAGCAAGTGCCCGTTCTGTTCCGCGCCGGCGCTTTGAGAAAGATCAAGATGCGTGCCTGCATCATAGAATGCGCGCAACTCGGGAATCCCGGAAAATTCAGCTCCCCACGCGAAGCCGGGTAACCCGGTGAGATGGCCATTGAAGTCGCCGGTGTCGAGTTGCATGGCCGGTCCGGCGGTTACATAGTACGGCCACCAAAAGCCCTGCATCATACGCTTAGCGCCAGATGGATGAATTTCGAGAGCGTGAAGCGAACTGATCGCCCACGAAATTCCTTGCATTGCAAAATTCTCATAGCCATATGGCTCCGCTTCGCTGCCATCGCCCGGGAACAGGCCTTTCAGCAACTCTTCGTAAGCGAATTGAAGCTTGGCGAGAGCCGGCGCCTCACGCTCGCTCCACGCCGGCGTGTCTCCGGCAGTTGCAACAATCGCCGCAATAGCGCCACCCACGGAATTGGCCATCCAGTTACTGGCTGCAATAGGGTCGCGGTTGTAGCTGAAGTACTCTTCGATCGCAGGGTTAATCGCCTGCTTCCAAAAGGCATCAGCGGCGTTTTCTTTCTCCTGCGTTGTTAGCTCATCCGCGATGAGGTCGTATCCCAAGGCCGCTCTCTGCGTGATCACACCCACTTCGTAATAAGTGTAGAGGCCATGCGACTGAAACCGCGGTGGCACCCAGGTTTCCCACGCTGCCATGGTGGCCAGAGCCTTGCGGGAAGCGGAGAGAGCACTCTTGTCGCCGCTCAGCCGATAATCGAGAGCGTTATATGCCACCGCGTTGGCATAGTTTTCGACCAGCTCTATATATGGACCCAACTGCCCAGCCGTAGCGGGCTCGATGCCCAGACCGGATGGCATCAGCTCGATGTTGGTGCCCGCGTAGTTGTTGTAGGTGATCTTTGTCGCCAGGGCCTGCGCTCGTTCGTGAATCTGCGTTCGCAACGAGGCATAACGAGGATCGTGACTCAGCTCCTCGATGCGCGATGGCGCAAGCAGCAGGCGCGGGTGCGACGGAATTTTACCCAGTACAAGAAACCGAAAGGTCGTCCACGCGGTTCCCTGTCGTATTTCTGCCTTCCACAGCCCCGGAGGCGCCTTTGCATCAACCGGCAACGATAGAGACTCATCGCCGGCAGCAATCGTACGCTCGCTCACCAACGCGCCTTCGCCGTTATATAGAGAAATGTGACCCGGCGCATTCGCGGAGGCGCGGACAATCTTCAGATCTTCACCCGCAAACACAGGCTTGCGCGCAACCCATGAGCCATCGACCCATGGACCGTCGACGGCTGCATCCAATTGAGGAGCCACCAGCGAAACCTGCGCCGCGCGTTCCCCGTGCACCACAACCTCTTCGAGAATCCACTCCGATTGCGAATTTACCGGCGGATGCTCTAAACTTCCGCGCACCACGATGGCCTGCACCGGAGTATTTCCACTCAGGTGCAACGCCGCCCCGCTGATCGTCATCGTATGCTCGCCAGCCTCGGACGGCAGCTCCGCCGTGTAACGGCGTCCATCCGCAGCGGCCAGCAATAGTTCTGCGTGTGTCAACGGGCATTCGAGCTTCAGCCGGTAGCGCAATGTAATGTTGCTGTGAGCATCGGCAGAAAATTCCAGCGGACGAATCATTCCGAACCACGGCTCCGGCTCACCGTGGGATAAAAAGTTATGCCGCAGCACAGCCACATCGCCTTGATTCTCGACGTAAAGGCTCGGATCGTAGCCTACGTCCTGCGCCAGCGGGAAACTCATCCATCCGGAAAATCCGCCAGTCCAATCGGCGCGGTACGTCCAGGCGGTGAGAGCCGTGCCAGCTGGCCCCGCGGCGGTAGCCGCTGCGGGCACAAGCAACAGTCCAGCAAACAGGCCTGCTATGGCTTGGATGATACGTTTACTTGAACCTCCGTGACTCGCCGAGCTGCGATCTGGAGATCGGCTTGGGAACAATCCGGATTCGAATCGGAGTAAGGTACCCATCGATCGGATTTGACTCCTTAATCCCGGCCAAGATCGGATCCATATAAGGCGAAACGGCAATTTATTTTCCCTTTCCTGAAAATTCAGCTTCGTGCGTCACTGCCCCACACGCGGTTGTGGCTCCTGGCGACTGCACATCGCTTCCAGCCGCAGCAGGTTATGAATCAGGTGGCGCGGGTGATGATAGTTTTCGATGCGCTTGGGCAATGCGGCGAACTCTTTGAACGTTGCCTTGCGGCC
Organism: Acidobacteriaceae bacterium; assembly: GCA_030049955.1. The sequence continues at coordinate 9,472 of JASIJX010000521.1, read as the reverse complement.
AGTTGCGTACATCCAGACTGGCGATCCGCGAGCCTTCAGCGGGAATCGCTCACGTACATATTTGTAAGTTTGGCCGAAGAGCTCAGCCGCCCAGGGCGCTGAGGTGCGGTCATATATATAGAGCATGTCGACCAGCAACTCACTTTGCGCCCATAACAACTTGTCCAGCGCATAGCGATTCTCGTCGACACTGAGGAGATTATGAAAGACTCCGTCATAAACCGGATCCCAGCCGACGAGCGCGTGCCGTCTCAGCCGCTGGGCACACAGTTGAAACATGGCAGTGTCGCGCTGCCGTGTGGCTTCATCGAGCAACATCCAGGTCATCTCAAATATATTGCCAAGATTGCAGAGCTGCCCATAGGGGTCGCCCGGACGGGAAAAATCCCGGTTCAGCAATTCGTTGTACAACTCGAAACTCGAATTGAAGTGATGGTCAATGACGGCCCCCGCGCAGCGTCGGGCAAACCGATCAAACTCCGCATCAGCATCCATCGCCAGGATCTGTGCCGTCGTGCGCAGCATAATCATCCAACTGCCCAGGATCCGAGCCCCGGCAAGTGGCGGCGCTGCTGCTCCAAAGTAGCCGTGGCCCACGGCCGGATAGTAGTCCGGCTGCTCATATGCACGAATGCACTTGCACAGGAGTTGTTTGGCGCGGTCCAGATATTCCTGCTGACCGGTGGCCTGTGCAAAGGCGGCGAAACCTTCGGCGATGCCCACGTCCGTCGCGATCACGCTGCCAGCAGGACTAGCCGGCGTTCCGTCGCGCTCGAGTTGCGTGCACCAGAGCGCATCGTCCGGCGGCAGGGACTTGCGCAACAGCTCCACGCTTCGCCGGGCAACGTCCAGGTAGCGCTCCTCCCTGCCGAAGCGCATGTACAGCGTAGAGTAGACCCAGATGCCGCGGCCCTCGAAGAGCGCATCCTTATTTAGATTTGCATGGACTCCGTCAAAGTCCGTGTTGCACAGGAAGCCGCCGTACTCCGCATCGATCACATGCCGCTGCATAAAGGGCAGCCAGTCGACGAACAAGTCGCGATCATACAGCTCCCGCAGTTCCGGCAGACTATAGCCCATGAGCCGCTCCGCGTCGGCATGTGCCAGGCGTGCAGGCGCAGAGTTCGGCACAGCAGCATGGGAAGGCAGCGCAATGCCGGCCACTGCCATGGGGCTGGCCCCCGCCGCTGCTGCACGAAAAAGAAACTGCCGGCGCTTCATCCAGATTTCCCGCTTTCAATCACCAACTGTGGCAGCGGACGTGGCAGCAAAATGTAACCGCCTTTGGCCGGTCCCGGGATGCCGGTCGGGGGGATCGCATGCGGATGGCTGGTATGTTCCGCAGAAAAAGCCGATGATGCCGTCCGCGAGCTACCCATCCGCCTAAGGCTTCCGGAACCGGTACACATGTACTTCGTTCGGCCCAAACCAATCCGTGAACTTGCCGTTCGCTACCGCGACATGCCTCGGCGCCTCGTACAATACCTCGCCCGTTGAAATGCCGTCGGGCAAACCCGAGAAGTTTACCTGCACCGTATCGCCTTCACGCTTGGCTGCAAGAAGATAGATATAGTCTCCCGCTTCGCGAACCGTGTATTCCAATCCATCGCCACCATCCGAGTGAATTGTCAGCGTGGATTTGGGTGCGACCAGCGCCGGGTAGACCGGACTGCCTGGCCGCAACTCATCCAATACTGGGCGCAGCACATTATGATAGAAGGTCCAGTTCCAGCCATAGCCCGCATCGCTGTCGTTTAGGCATGGCTTCAAATTGCCGCCAAAATACAGCAAGCCATGGGCTCCATCGATGATCGCCTGATATGACATGTAGCGCTCCTCCGGAAAGGTAGGAAAGCGCAGCGTCCTCCCCGGCTTGATTACTCCGCTAAAGCAGATCTGCAGAGTCATCATCGCCGGCTTCTGGTAGTCCATTGCCTTCCGTATGAGCAGCGTGTAATCGCCAACTGCGCTCAGACCAAGGTTGCCGTTGCCTGAGTGCATTCCCGGGGGATAACTCACCGGATAGATGTCGATAGCTCCTACATCGAAGTACTTGGAATAGGGCTCGAGATCAGCAGCGGTCCCGCGAGGAGCCTGCGTCACCCACACCGGATGATTGGGGTCAAGCGCGTGAACTGTATCGTCGAAAGCGCGCAGGCGATCCACCGGGACCCTGCCCCATTGCGGCTCATCCACGCCCTTCCACAAGAACAGCGCGGGACTGTTGCGGTACTTTGCCACCACGCGCTTCAGTTCGGCCAAGTGCGCAGTATCAGAAGGATCTAAATTCGTCAGCTCCTCAATCCACACCGCCACGTGCATTCCTTCTGCATCAGCTTCCTTCACCAACGCATCGAGTTCCGCTTCCTTGGCTGGCCCCCATGCGCCTTTGGGGCATTGCCACTGCTGAAAGGCGAAGCCCTCCTTGCGCAACTCCTGCATCGCATTCAGCCCATCGGCCGCAACGGCTCCCGTGGGCGGTCCCTGCGTAAAGCCAATGGGAAACACCGGAGTGCCGTTGACGAAAAAACGCCCATCTGGCTCCGTCTGCACATGGCCAAGTTCCGTCAGGGGTCCCTTAACCTGCGCGCTTATGGTCAGCGAGGCACACGAAGACAAAATCAGCAGCAAACCAAATCGATTACGCGCCCCCATTAGGACACCCCCCCCTTATTCGTCGCAGTATCGCCAGCGCCTCTCCGGCACCAGGCTCTTACTGACGCAAATCAGCCAAGCCTCTTCGTTCTACATATAGAACATCGATGCAGTATAATAGTTATAGCGGCTCGCAGAAGTCAAGATCCATGCATCCCATGCCGAATTTTGGGGTGCCTGATTTCGAAGCCTGATTCGAATCTGCGTTTCAACACGCCAAGGCATCTCTCGCCGATGAGGAAACGTCCGATCCCCGCTTGCGCCGCGGCGCTGCTGTTGCTTGCGGCAGCACACCTGCCCGCCCAGCGGGATAATGAATCGGTTGCCAGCGAGCTCATGTATGTGGGTACAGGCACCAGTGGCGCCTCGCACGGCATTTATGCCTATCGCTTTCATCCTGGCACCGGCGTCGCCGATTTTCTTGGTCTCGAAGCAGCCACGCCAAATCCAACATTTCTGGTCGTCGCCCGCAATTGGCGAACGCTCTATGGGGTGAATGAAGGGGGCGGAATTCACGACGCCGAAGGCAACAAGGTCAGCGCATTCCGTATCGACGCCCATAATGGCCAACTTAAGCTCCTCAATAGGGTTTCGTCCGCGGGCATTGGTCCTTGCGATCTGGCGCTCGCACACAAGGCCCGCTTTCTTCTGGTTTCAAACTGTGGCAGCGGCAGCGTGGCTTTGCTGCCCATCCTTCCCGACGGCAGCCTCGCCCAAGCGGCTTCTGTCGTGCAGCATCATGGATCGAGCATTAACCTGCAGCGCCAGTTGGGCCCGCACGCTCACGGACTCGCCGTTTCGCTCGATGACCGCTATGCGTTCGTTGCGGACCTGGGCATCGACAGAATCTTTGTCCATCCTATCGATTTACATACGCTCAGCTTCTCGGCCGGGAGTGAATCGACGGGCGTCACTCCCGGCGGTGGCGTTCGCCATCTAGCCTTCAATGCCAACGGCCGATTCCTCTATTCGATCGACGAGCTCGACTCCACGCTCACGGAATTTCGTTACGCCACGGGTAGACTCGATAAGATTTCCACGCAATTGGCATTACCCAACGGTGCACAGCTTCAGCTTGGCGGTTCCGAAATCGCCTTTGATTCCTCCGGCCGGTTTCTTTACGTGTCGATCCGCGGAAACCAGAACAAAATCGGGGTCTATTCCATCGATCCACATAGCGGCTTACCCCGTCCCCTGCAGTTCATCTCGAGCGAAGGCAAAACGCCACGCAACTTTGCTCTGGATCTCAGCGATCGCTGGCTTGCGGTCGCAAACCAGAACTCGCACTCCATCGTGTGGCTCAAGCGCGACGTAACCAGCGGCCGATTGCAGTCGTTCCACAGGCACGACAATCAAGTCGATTCCCCAATGTGCATCGTCTTCATCCCATCACAGTAACTTGACAGAGCGAATTCGATGGAGTTAGCTTATGGAATCCTTGTTTTACCTATAGAACAACCTGTAAACTTATGCCAGCAGTCATGACCAGCCGAAAAACCCTCGGATAAGGGCAGATCGCAGCCGTTCGATTCCGCGGGTTCAAGGCTCTAAAAGAAAGAAAGGAAGCTTTCGTGAAACTTGCGATGCTTGGCGGTGAACCGGTCCGGAGTCGACCGTTTGCCCCATGGCCACAATATGACGGCGAAGAAGAAGCTGCTCTGATCCGCGTCCTGCACAGCCGCCAGTGGGGCGGCTATCACGAAAGCGTGAAGGAACTCGAGACGAGCTTTGCTCGCTACCATGGTCTCGAACACGCTGTCGCTTGTTCTAACGGAACGATCGCCATCGAGGTGGCTTTGCGCGCGATAGGCATTGGACCGGGCGATGAGGTGATTGTTCCGCCGTATACCTTCATCGCATCTGCCAGCGCCATTCTCTTGTGCCACGCGACGCCGGTCTTCGCCGACATAGACCCCGAAACGCTTAACCTTTCCGTCGCAGCCGCAGAAGCCGCGATCACACCCCGCACCCGGGCTATCGTGGTGGTGCACTTCGGCGGACGCCCCGCCGAGATGGACGCATTCCAGTCTCTGGCCATGCGCCGCGGCCTCAAACTACTCGAAGATGCAGCCCATGCCCATGGCGCACGCTGGTGCGGAACTCCAGTAGGTGCGTGGGGCGACGTAGCTACATTCAGCTTTCAATCCTTCAAGCTCATCACCGCCGGCGAAGGTGGAATGATCCTCAGCCGCTCTGCTGAGATCATTGATAAGTGCTGGAGCTACTGCAATCAGGGCCGCAAGCGCGACGGAGGATGGTTCGACCATTACACACTCGGCACCAACTACCGCATTACTGGCTTTCAATCGGCGATCCTTTGCGAGCAGCTCAAAAAATTGCCTTCACAGACCAGGCTGCGCGCGGAGAACGTAGCCTATTTCCGCGAAGGCCTGAAGGACGTTCCGGGGCTTACGCTGGTGGCGGACGATCCGCGCATTGAGCAGCACCCTTATTATCTGCTTACGCTGCGATATCGCGCCGAAGGATTCGGCGGCCTGGACCGCGAAACCGTCATCCGCGCGCTTAACGCGGAAGGCATCCCGGCCAAACCCTCCTATCCATGGCCGCTTTATCGCAATCCGCTGTTCGCCAGGCAAGCCGGAACGCTCGCTGGCTGCAGCGGCTGGCGTGCCGGCCAGAACTACGAGCAATTAAACCTGCCGGAGGCCGAGCGAGTTTGCCGTGACGGCGTCTGGCTCAATCACATAGTGTTCCTTGGCGACCGGCGTGATGTGGATGATGTGATCGAAGCCATGAAGAAGGTGCAGCGTCTGGCTTCCACCATCCCCAATCTGCAGACGGTAAGCTAGCAACAGCGGCGCAACCGTTGCCGGAAACGTGCCGTGCAATCTGAAGTTTCACGGAGGGTTGCCGTGTCTGAATTGCTGTTCAGCGAGGCCGCGGACTGGGACCTGTTCGACGTGAATATGCGCGTGGGCTCATCGGGGATCCACGGCGAACTTGCTCTGGATGCCAACGGGCTGCTGCAGGAGATGGATCGCTTTTTTATCCGGCGGGGGCTCGTCTCGCATTGGGAGTGCGAGGAGTACGATGCTGTACTCGGCAATGAAGCCCTTGCGCGCGAAATCAGCCCACGCATGACGCCAGCCTGGGGCGTTCTTCCCGGAGAGCCCTTTCTGGACCTTCTTGCCGCGCGCAAGCCGATCGCCATTCGCGTCGCACCAGGAACCCAGCAGCTGAACTTTTCGCTTGCTCGCTGGTGCGCCGGCGATCTGTTCGACTATCTGCAGCAGCACGCGGTGGTCACCCTTGTCGCCAGCGCTGACATCGGCTGGCCCGGCGTCGTCACACTCCTTGAGAATTTTCCGCGCCTGCCGCTTGTGGTACTCGAAACTGGCTACCGCGCCGACCGCTACCTTTTTCCGCTGCTCGAGCGCTTTCCCTCACTGCACTTCGACTCCTCGACGTATCTGGCACATCGTCAGTTGGAAGCCTTCGTCGAGAGCCACGGCCCCGATCGCATCTTGTTTGGAACGCGGCTGCCTCTCTACACGCCGGCTTCTACGCTGGGCGTGCTGGCAACCTCGCGTATTTCCGATTCGGAACGGCTCGCCATCGCAGGCGGAAACCTGCGCCGCCTGCTAGCCGCTTCCAGGTTTGGAGGGGTACAGTGAGGTCGCCCATCGCAATTGCCGATTGTCACGGACACCACGGCGTCCATCCCGATTTCCCCGCATACAAGTCCAGTCCAGAAGAAATGATTGCCGTCATGGATCACCTCAATATCGAGATTCTTGCCATCACATCTACGCTGGGCTGCTATAACGACTGTCCTCGCGGCAACGCAGAAGTCGATGAGGTTCTACGCCGATATCCCGACCGCTTCCTCGGCTATATCACGGTCAATCCCAATCCGCCGGGTCAGGCCATTGCCGAGTTAGAGCGATGGAAGCACTTCCATTCACCACCGCTCATTAAGCTCCATCCTTCAACCCACAAGTATCCGGTCACCGGCAAGCACTACCAGCCGGTCTGGGAGTACGCACATGCCACGGGAGCCGTGGTGCTCGTGCATACCTGGGACTCCGATCCGAACTGTGGACCGCTGCTTTTTCCGTCCATCGCCCGCGCTCATCCCAACGCGCGCATCCTGCTCGGCCATTCAGGTGTTACCTGGCGCGGCTACAATCAGGCGATCGATGCCGCCAAAGCCGCGGACAATCTCTTCCTTGATCTCTCCGGCTCGCAGAACCATCGCCTCATCCTGGAACACTGCGTGGATCAGTTGGGCGCCGAGCGCATCCTCTTCGGCTCCGACCTGCCATTCCTAGAAGCAGCCATGACCCTCGGCCGCGTACTGGCCTCCAACATCTCTGACACAGCGAAGGAGCAGATCCTCCGCACCAATTTCCTGCGTCTGGTGAAACAGCTATGAAGCTTCTGAACTATTACTATGCAGCCGGCAAGCGATCTATGGGCCTGGTTGAAGGTGACCGTGTATTCAACCTCTCCACGGCATCGAATGGGAATGAGGCATTTGCCTCTGTGGGCCAATGGCTGCGTGCCGGCGACGCGGCCAGCCAACGGATCCACTCGCTTCGCGAAGAGCTGATCAAAGGCCAGGCGGCCTCTACACCTCTCAGCGATCTATGCCATGCACCGCTCGTCGAACTCGATGCGCGCATCTTCTGTGTCGGCTTGAACTACGCGGACCACGCCGCCGAGAACAACCTGCCGCCACCAGACTCCCCCATTTTCTTCTCTAAGCTCGCTGCAGTGGTGGTGCCCGACGGCGCGATGGTGCCCCTCCCCGCCGCATCCGAAAGAGTGGACTACGAAGCCGAAGTAGCAGTCGTCATCGGACGAAAAGCCGACCGCGTGAGCGAGGCTGATGCTGCGGGCTGTATCGCCGGCTACACCATCATGAACGATGTCAGCGCCCGCGACATGCAGCGCATGGACAAGCAGTGGTTCCGGGGAAAGAACTGCAACGGGTTTGGCCCAATGGGTCCATGGATGGTCACGGCCGATGCTGTTCCCGATCCGGGTAACATGCCCGTGCTGCTTCGGGTCAATGGCGAATTGCGCCAGAACTCGAATACCAGCAATCTCGTCTTCGCTCCCGCGGCACTCATCTCCATTCTGTCGCAGACCCTTACTCTGCAGCCGGGCGATGTCATCAGCACGGGAACGCCCGCCGGAATTGGCGGCGCCCGCAAGCCGCCCGTGTTCCTGCAAGCCGGTGATTGCGTTGAAGTAGAAGTCGGCGGAATCGGCACCCTCACCAACACCTTCGTCGCCCAGTCGCCCAAGACCTAGCCGCCCAAAACCTAGCCGGGCAACGCGCCACATTTCAGGAAAATTGACACTATGCCGTCGGTTTTTCTTGACAGCCAAAATTGTTTTGTTGTTTTATAGGTAAGTTGGTTTGTTGTTTTATAGGTAAGTTGGTTGTTCTTCTAAATGAACAGGCAGATCCTGATCCAGCGCACCGACACCGACGGCAAACGCCGGATGCAGAGTTTTTCGCTCGACTGTACCCCTGAGTTCACCGTGCTCGATGCGCTGTTTGCCATTCAGCAGCAGCAGGACCCGACCGTAGCCTTCCGCTGTTCCTGCCGTGTAGGCATGTGCGGAACCTGCGGGATACAGATCAACGGCGTACCGCGCCTCGCCTGCAAAACCCGCCTCGCCTCGCTCCGCGAGAAGAGTGTCTACCTCGCACCTCTGCCTCACTTCAAGGTGATTCGCGATCTGGCCGTCTCGTTCGCGACGTTCTTTGAGCAATGGCGCAAGGTGCTGCCCGCCCTGCGTTCGCGCGATCCCGAATCCACGGAGCTGGCGATCATTCCGGAAAACTCACCGTACGCCCGTCACACCAGCGGCAGGCGCGACTGCATCACCTGCGGTCTCTGTTTTTCCACGTGCGGTATTCTCGCGACGAGCAAACAGTATCTGGGCCCGGCCGCGATCAACAGAGCCCTGCTGCGGGTGCTCGATCCGCGCGACACCGCGCATGCTGAACGCCTGAATGTGCTCGACGACACTCGTGACGGCGTCTGGCGTTGTCACACCCAGATGAACTGCGTCGCCGTTTGCCCCAAAGGCATCGACCTCACCCAAAGCATTGGCCTGTTCAAGCGAAGCCTGCTGGCCGGCAAGGCGGAGACCTCATCGTGATTCCGCCGCGTATCTGGGTTCGCAATTACATCTCGCCGCTGCTGGGCGCCACGGCGTTCTATCTGCAGCGCGTTACCGGCGTGCTGTTGCTGGGCTATCTGCTGCTGCATGTGCACACGGTTCACATGATCAGCGGCGGCCCGGCAGCCTTCGATCACGCCATGGAGACGTTCAAGAACCCGCTCTTCCGTGTGCTCGAAATCGGCTTGCTCGGCGTCGTCATTCTGCACGCGCTCAACGGTATTCGCATTGTGGCCATCGATTTCGGAGTCGCCACACGCCGGCAAAAGAAGCTCTTCTGGTGGCTTGCCGGCGCACTGGGCAGCATCATCTTCATCGCGGGCGCCGCGCCCATGTTCCTGAACTCGGTGCTGAGGAGATAACACATGTCGCGCAACGCAGCCGCCTGGTACATGCAGCGCATCACGGGAGCCGTACTGGTTCCACTGCTGATTGCGCACTTCTGGGTGGAGCATTTTATGTCCGCAACGCTGTTGCGCGGCGACCTCACCTACGCCGTCATTCTGCAGCGTATCGCTAACCCGTGGTGGCAGGCCATCGATATTAGCTTTCTGATCATCGCGCTCTATCACGGCCTCAACGGCCTTTATGGCATCGTGCTCGATTACGGAAAGATCGGTCCCCGCGCCGCGCGCTTCGCAGCCATTCTCTTCAC
>JASIJX010000068.1 GCA_030049955.1 Acidobacteriaceae bacterium | reverse complement strand
ACATCGAGATCGATGGGACGACCATTCCGAAACATTCACCAATCTTCTTCATGTATGGCGCGGCTAACCGTGATCCGCGGAAGTTCCGCGACCCGAACAAATTCGATCTCGAACGTGAGGAGAAAGAGAGCCTCGGATGGGGGGCGGGCATACACGTCTGCTTTGGCGGCCAGCTCGCACGGCTAGAGGTGAACACGGCGGTTGAAACGTTCCTCCGCCGCGTGGAGAACCCTCGGTTGGTCGTCGATCCTCCGCCATACCGGAGAAACGCATTGTTCCGCGGCCCGCTGCATGTTTTGATTGACATCGACGGAATCCGCGACTGAAGGAATGCAACTCTTGTAATCTTGCCCGACCAACATGGCAGCGCTGCAGGCGCAACATGATTTTCTCATCTCCGCTGCTCACTTTGCTGAACCCGCATCCGACCTTACGGCCTTGATAATCAGCCCCCCATAACCCAGCCAACGACCATTGATCCGACGATAAGAGAAAGCGTCGTGAGTATGGCGTTCGGTCCAATTTTTTTCATTGCCGCCGATCTCGTGGAGAGCATCAGGACACCAAGGCGGCTGATTCTCGCCTTCAATGCACCGTGGTTGGGCATGGAGCGTCTATCCAATGAGTGATAGCAGCACTTCGCTGTACCCAATTCGGCCGCAAGCTCAGAATCTATTCTTTCGCCATGTCGAGGATCGCTAAAGTCGGCTTTGTTATTCGTGCAGAAGATTACCCGTTGGTTTGCGGCTTCCGCGTCACCACCTGCCAGAGCAGGCAATCGGTAACTGATGACTTCAGTGATCGTTGCCCAGGCGGCTTTCCTTCACGGAAACGCTTTGCAGCCTGCGCCCATGCCGCGTCATCATGGTTTACGACTCGACCGAGACCGACGAGCGGTGCGCAGCTCTACAAGCGCAAATTCGTCGGAACTGTCATTGAATTACCGAAGCGGAAGGACGCCGAGAAGGCCGTTCAACAGCTCCGGGTTGACGCTAATGAGGGCACAGCTTTCGGCCCGATGAATGTCGAGCAGCTCGCCGCCCATTACAAGAGCGACGAGTTACCCGGCAAGGCCTACTCGACGGTTGAGAACTACAAGATGATCATCAACAAACAAATTGAGCCCAGATGGGGAAAGCATCCCATCTCCTCGATACTGGGAGTCGATGTCGAGAATTGGCTGAAGAAACTGAAGCGGCTTGACGGTAAACCAGCCAGTCCGGCCACGAAGTCGAAGATCCGCAACGTCATGTCTGCCTTGTTCGCTCACGCGATGCGAAATGGATGGACCTCAAACAACCCAATTACCTCGGTCCGCACCTCCTCGGAACGCCTCGCTGATCCGGAGATGTTGACCCCGGAAGAGGTGCGAGCCCTGATGGGCGAACTTGAGCATAGGGAAAGGACGATGGTCCTGGTCGCCGCTAGCACCGGCATTCGCCGCGGAGAACTGATCGCACTCCGCTGGAACGACCTCGATCTTGAGTCCGGCACGGCATTCATCACGAAGTCCGTTTGGCGCAACGTCGAGGGCAAGACCAAGACGCGGGCATCCAAGAGGCCGGTACCTCTCCCCCAACTCGTCGTCAACGAGCTGAAGGAGCGGAGAAAGGCGTCACTGTACAACACGAATGGCGACTACCTCTTCCCATCGGTGATGAAAAATGGGACCGTGCCGATCGCGCCCGACATGGTCCTCAAGCGGCATATCCGGCCTGCCCTCAAACGGCTGAAAATCACCAAGAGGATTGGCTGGCACTCCTTTCGCCACGGATTCTCGAACTTGCTTCGGGTGAACGGAGTGGATGTGAAAACCGCCCAGGAGCTGCTACGACACTCGAACCCGAACATCACGATGAGGATTTATCAACAAACGGTAACTGAAGAAAGGAGGAGGGCTCAGGCGCTGGCGTTCAACGCCCTGATGGGAGTTGGCGCTTCCGAACCATAACGAACCAAGACGAGCTTCAGAAAGAAGAGGTCACGTCTGTATGCTGTTGATTTTTAAGCACGATTGGATTCGAACCAACGACCTCTTCCGTGTCAATCGATTCCACGACTGTAACCCATTGATTCTAGGAGCATCGGCGGCACCGAAAAGCACCTAAAAGCATCAAAAATCCACCTTCAGCACCATCGTCAGCACCATCAAAACTCAAAAAGAAGAGGTCGCGGAAGAGGTCGGTTTCCAATTTCCAAATTGGAAATTTCAGCTACAATTAGGCTATGCATGGCCAGGATATTGCGCTTCTTCTCAAACTCGCCATTCAGAACGAGCCGCTGATTCAATCCAAGAGCTTGGCTGAGAGTCTCTCCATATCTCCGTCCGAGGTGTCGAAGGCCTTGAAGCGATGTGCTGATGCGGGTTTGGTTTACATCGCCGGTGCTGAAAAAAGGGTAAACCGCAGTGCGCTCATTGAGTTCTTATCACATGGGCTTAAGTACACCTTTCCACCGAAAAAGGGATCGATGGTCCGTGGCGTGCCGACTGCGGCGGCGGCCGAGCCACTCAAGTCACGCCTGCTGGAGGATAAAGAACCTCCAGCGGTCTGGCCGTATGCACAGGGAAAAGTCCGCGGCATCTCGCTGGCCCCCCTCTACCTGGGTGCGCCTGAGGCCGCGTTACGAGACCCGAAACTTTACGGCGTCCTGGCACTCTGCGATGCGATCCGCAGCGGAAGAACGCGCGAGCGCAACCTTGCGGCTGAACTCCTCGAAAAGGAGATCAATGGCTGATCCCAATCTTCCTCTGCTGGAGGATGCCGCGCGCAAACTCGCTCCTTTTCTAGACGAGATTGTCTTCGTGGGCGGAGTCACCTTGGGCCTGCTAATCACCGACGAAGCGGCTGCTCCAATTCGCGGTACTACAGACGTCGACGTGGTCGCAGAGATCATCACCTACGCCGATTACATGGAATTCTCTGCGCGTCTTCGTAAGGCCCGCTTTAGCGAGGACGCTGGCGAGAGACCTCTCACGTGCCGATGGCATCATGGCAACCTGACCCTCGATGTATTGCCACTGAACAAAGAAGTGCTCGGTTTCACAAATCGCTGGTACGCGCCAGCACTTGAGCACGCTTCTAGGTTGAGACTGCCGGGAGGTCAATCGATCCGCGTAATCACCGCTCCCTTTTTCCTGGGAACAAAAATGGAGGCATTTCGAGGCCGCGGCAACATGGATTATCAGGCCAGCCACGATCTCGAAGACTTTGTCGCGGTTATCGAAGGACGAGAGAGTGTGCTCGAGGAAATCGCAGAATCACCAAAAGAGATTCGACGCTATCTTGCGGAAGCTTCAAGGGCCTTGCTTGCGGAATCACGGTTTCTTGATGCGCTTCCAGGGTTTGTATTGGAAAGTGAGCGAGTCCCTCTCATCCGCAAACGACTGGAGGCAATTGCCGGCAGCATCCCTGCCAACTTTTGAGCTGCGTATTTGCTCGGATTATGAGCTTCCTACAGATGTTCCGCATGAACACACTCGAACCCCCTCTCTGCGCAGCCACTCGGCTGCTAGGAAATCGAAGCGCCTGGCCGGGATTTGCCTTAGCTGCGCTTCTGCGGTTGCCTGCAGATCGTCGCCGCCCGCTGCGGAAAGGCTCTTTCCGTCGCGAACAATTTCATCAGCGCCAAGGTCGCGAATCATCTTGTCCATCTTGGGCGAGTGCGAAATCGCGATAGTCTCGAAGCCCGCAGCCTTCGCGTATTGGGCCGCTAGGTGCCCAAGCCCGCCGATTCCAAGTACCGCAACACGCTCGTGCGGCTGCGGATCGACCCGACGGAGCCCGCTATAAACGGTGCACCTGGCGCGAAAGATCGGTGCGGCTTGCTCATACGAAATCCTGTCAGGAATGGGGTATGTAGCGTCGGCGTTCATCAGCATGTACTCGGCGTGATCGCCTTGTATATCGTTCCCAGTGGCCTTCAGATAGGGGCAAAACATCGTGCGACCGCCGGCACCATTCGCAGCGTCCGCAGGTGGACTGAATTCATGCCGAGCCAATGCGGTCACCTACCTCGCGAGTAGGTGCGTCGGGAGCCACGGCGACGATCTCGCGCACGGGCTCGTGGCCAAGGATTCGAGGAAATTGTCCTGGAAGGTGTCCAAGCGTTTGGTGCAGATCGGTGTAGCAGATGCCGCTTGCGTGCATTTTAACCGGGACTTGACCTAATCCCGGCTGAGGCTGAGAAACGTCTTTGATCTGCCAGGAACTGCTTACCGCGGGTACAACTGCGACCTTCATGCATTTCCTCCTGGCGCGATTCGATGCGAGTACCGTTGTGGCAAGTGCATGATTTTGGATGTGCGAATTGCCGATCGCCTGCCTAACAAGAGATTTAACTGACGAATTGCCGCCGACTCGTCCCAATGCCGTCCATTCGCCCGCACTGCCCGTCTCATCCGTCCGACTCGCCAGCCATCCGCTCGAAATCCGGGATTCTGTACGGAACTCACGAAGCACATCTGGATAATGTGCGGAGTCGGCTCAAACACGAGCCCCGCAGTGGTCGATCCATTTTCCCAGCTCCAAGCCCGGATTGTCTGGAGCCTCATAGCCGAACAGAAATGTAACATTCGATTCTTCGGCGGCTCATGCTAATCCTGGGCCAAGCCCGATGATGAACTAAGCAAGCGCGTTACGCGGAGCGTAACGCGCACAAACAGTATGTAACTTGTAAATCTGCTCGTGCGAGGTTACCGTGCGCGGGTAGTTTCAACGAATAGAACTGGAAGGAGCAAGTGGGTCCTAGCGAAATGTTTTCCCCAATTGGCAGAAGGCGGTTACTCTTGGAGCCCTGCCATTAGAAAGCTACGCGCCAAATACGACAGAAGGGGCGTCGCGATACGTCTGCGACCAAGGCGTGCGGAATCGTTCACCGAAGATCGAACCGCTGAACGCCGGCGCCACGACAAGCGTTTGTACGCGATAGGAGGCAAAACATGCAGCATGACCTGACCGAACAGTCCCGCAAAAGAACGATTCTTGGAGGCACTGGGAGAAATCGATCGACGCTCTTCGCTTGGCTTGTGCTCACACTCGGGCTCTCAATCTTCGCGACAACGGGTTGGAGCCAGGACAATGCCACTGTCACAGGAACGGTTCTGGATTCCAGCGGTGCCCTCGTTCCAAACGCCACGATCTCGCTCACCAATCCATCCACGGGGCAAGCGCGCGATACGGTCTCGAACAACTCCGGCATCTACCGATTCGCTAATGTCGGGGTTGGTAACTACACGCTGACTGCCTTCGCCTCGGGATTTGAAAAATTTACGCGGACGGGCATCGTTGTGAACGTTGCCCAGACCGTCGAAGCCGACGTGACGCTCTCAATAGGCAGCCAGGCCCAAACTGTAACCGTTACGGCGGACGCCCTGCAGGTGCAGACCGAAACTAGCGAGGTTAGCACTCTGATCAACGGCGAGCAGGTCCAGCAACTCTCTACTGATGGCCGCAATGTGACAAACCTCGCGGCTCTTGGGCTCGGTGTCTCGAATCAATTGCCTGAGTTCAGTGGCGTGAACGCGTTGACCTCTGCCAACGGCATCAGTTTCAACGGAACCCGCAGCACCCACAACATCTATCTTATCGACGGCGGCGAGCAAAACGATCGCGGGTGCGGCGGCTGTTTCATGAATCTGCCTTCGCAGGACGCGATCAGCGAATTCCAAACGCTCGATAGCAACTATAGCCCCGACTATGGCATCGGCTCTGGTGGCACCGTCGTGATGGTGTTGAAGTCGGGGAAGCGAAACTTCCATGGCGAAGTGTACGAATTCAACCGCAACACGGATTATGATGCCAACGACTACTTCACCAAAGGGGCCGACCAGAGCCGACCTGCGTTTCACTTGAACGAGCCAGGCGGCAATATCAGCGGACCACTGTTCATTCCTCATGTCTACAACGAGAACCGTAGCCGGACGTTCTTCTTCTGGAACGAGGAATGGCGCCGCCTGATTCAGGGGAGCTCTCCGTCGATCACAAACGACATTTTGGACAACGGCACTGCAAATAACTTTCCGACGGCTGGGGCCGCGCTGAATTACACTCCTCCTTCCAGTGAGCGAACCTTCACCGCGCAGCAGCTCGGCACGATCTGCGCCAACAATGTGACGGCAGCACCATGTGTGCCGGTCACCCAAGACCCCAAATACGTGGGCAGCAATTACACGTACAATCCCGCCGCGCCCGCGATGCCATCAAGCGGTCTTTATGCGGCAGACGGTCTGACTCCTGGCGAACCCTTCCCGAACAACAAGATTCCAGCAAATCTTATCGACCAGAATGCTGTGCTCGAAATTAACGCCGGAACATTTCCAAAACCCAACTACAACAACGGAACCCAATACATCGCATCGATACCGCAGCCAACCTATGTGCGCGAAGACATCGTGCGAATCGATCACTCCATCAGCCCTAAGTACCAGTTGATGGGGCACTATCTGCATGACACGCTGGACCAGAACTACTTCCCGCCGCTCTGGGGCGACAGCAGCTATCCGACCGTCGGCACCATCATGAGTAATCCCTCGTTTTCCGCTGTGATCAAGCTGACGCAGACCTACTCGCCGAACCTGCTCAATGAGTCAGGCGTTTTTTACAGCGGCAATAAGATAACGCTCACCCCGACCAACGGGCCGGGTGGGACCTTTGTACAGCCCAGCGGCTGGACGGCAGACAGTTTCTTCCCCATCACCGACAATTTCATGGCTCGCATGCCCGAGATTGACTTGCAGGGGGCGCCGCTCAATGTGAACTGGAGCTCGAGTTATTTTCCATGGAAGAACGGTTACGAGGGCTTCCAGTACAGGGACGATCTGTCGTACACGAACGGCCGGCATCAGCTCAAATTCGGCGTAAGCTGGCTGCACGCCTACAAGAACCAGCAACTGCAGTACAACACAAACGGTACGGCGGTATTCAACTCGAATTCCTTCTCCGGCGACTCGTATCTCAACTTCCTGCTTGGAGACACCGCCAACTTCTCGCAATTGCAATATCTCGACAACAAATATTGGGTTTCGAACACTTGGAGCTTTTACGCGAACGACAACTGGCACGTGACGCGAAGTCTGACCCTTAATCTGGGAATGCGATACGACGACATTCCGCATACCTATGAGCGTTACGACAGGTTTGCCAACTTTGTCCCGGCTGACTATGTCACAGCGCTTGGGAACCCGGTCGAGGCGAATGGAACGATTAATCCGTCTCAGCTATCCACCTTCAGCAAAACCGGAAGCGAGCTGTTCTATTTAAACGGGATCGAAGAGGCCGGAGTGAACGGGTTCCCGAAGGGCAATGTGAAGAACTACCACAATACGTGGGAGCCTCGCATTGGCTTTGCGGACAATATCTTTGGAACCGGAAAAACAGTGCTCCGCGGCGGCTTCGGCATGTTCTTCGAGCGGGTACAGGGCAACGACGTGTATAACTCGGCTCTCAATCCGCCGTTCGCTTATATTCCCTCAGCGAACAATGTGTATTTTTCCAATCCGAACACCAGCGCTCTGACTGGAATAACAACCACCGAGACCTTCCCGGCGAGCATGACAAATATCCAATATCAATACAAGCTACCTGGAACGGCAAATTATAGCCTCGGTATCCAACGTCAGGTGGCGCCGTCAGTGATTGCCGTCGTCCAATATGTCGGTTCCAAGGGATGGGACCAGAATGACGATCGCAACATCAACACTCTGCCTCTTGCCGATCCGAGCAATCCAGCTAACCCTTACGATCTGCGCGAAGGTGTGGCAAACGGGTCCCTGGGACCGAATGCGTACCGCAACTATCCAGGGTTCGCAGGCGTAACCCAGGAGGAGGATGAAACCAACTTCGGATACAACTCGCTTCAGGCAGGTATACGGTTTGAGAATAAGCGTGGGTTCACAAGCCAGCTTGCATACACCTGGTCGCATGAGATCGACACGGCTTCCAATGACCTCAACGGCGTTTCGGATCCGTACAATATTGCATACGACCGCGCATCTGGCGCCTTCGATCGTCGTCAGATTTTGAACGCCAGCTATGTGTATGCGCTGCCCTGGTATCTGAACTCTTCGAATGCTTTGGCGCGGGACGTTGTAGGCGGGTGGTCGATCTCGGGCATTACCCAGTACACGAGCGGCAATCCTCTGTATGTCACTTACACCGGGCCTGACACCCTTGGACTGGGTGGCGGCACCAATAACCGGCCAAACGCAATAGCGAAAACCACCTATCAGAAGAACGTGAGTGGATGGTTCAGCAAGGGCTCATACGCGAATCCGACCGCTCCGTGGAACGGTGGAGCGAATCAGGGCTTCGGCAATGCCGGACGCGACTCAGCTGTCGGGCCGGGGCTGGCTCTCTGGAATCTCTCTCTGTTCAAGTCCTTTCCACTCACCTCAAGCGAGGAGCCACGGATCGAATTGCGGTTTGAGTCATTCAACACCTTCAATCATCCGTCATGGACGGGCGTAGACATAAACAGCGCCGATTCGAACTTCAGTGCGGTCACCGGCGACTATGGTCCGCGCCTACTCGAACTAGGTGGTAAGTTCACTTTCTGAACCGCTCGATGCACTCACCCGGCGCGGCCGTCGAATCGGCCGCGCCTTTTCCTTTTTTGGAATCCGTAGTTTTGATTGCCTGGTGATTCGATCTGAGCGAGAATGAACGGGGCATTATGTCGCTATTTGTTGCATCAAAAGTGATCCCGCGGTATTTGGCATTCGTCCTGATTTTCAATGCTCCCGCCATTCTCCCTGCGTCCGGACAAGACAATCTTCGCCAGACTGCTCTGCAGCTGCAGCAGGAAGGCAGGGCACCGGAAGCTGAAAGCGCGTGGCGGGATGTAATAGAGAAGAATCCCGCCGATGCCGAGGCATATGCGAATCTCGGGCTTCTCGAAGCCCGCCAGGAACACTACAGAGAGGCAATTCAGAATTATCGCAAGGCACTGGCTCTCAATCCGGCGATGCCCGGGGTTCGACTGGATCTGGGGCTTTCGCTTTTTAAAGACGGGGAGTTCCGAACCGCCATTCAAACATTCGATCCACTATTGAACGCCGCGCCAAAAGCATCACCCGAGGCGTTGCGCCTCAAGACGTTGATCGGGCTTGCTCATTACGGGCTGGGTGAGTACGCAAAAGCTGTTCCTTTCCTAAAAGAAGCCACCGCTGCCGAGCCGCAGAATCTGCCCTTCCGCTTGGCGCTTGCGCAAAGCTGCCTGTGGTCAAAGCAATACCAGTGCGTTCTTGACGTTTATCACGAAATTCTGACACTCAATGCCGAATCGGCCGAAGCCGACATGCTGGCTGGAGAAGCACTGGACGAGATGAAAGACAAGGCCGCCGCCGCCGAGCAGTTTCGCGCCGCGGTCAAAGCCGATCCGAAAATGCCAGACGTGCACTTCGGGCTTGGTTATCTTCTCTGGGGGCTCCTGCAATATGACGAAGCGGCAAAAGAGTTTCAGGCCGAGCTCGACAACGACCCGAATCACGCACCCGCACTGACCTATCTCGCGGATTCCGATATCAAAATAAGTCATCCTGAGATGGCTCAGCCGCTGCTCGAGAAGGCGATTCGCCTCGATCCGAAGATCGAGCTTGCACACCTTGATCTTGGCATTCTCTTGAGTGATGAGGGCAAGCGCGACGATGCGTTGCGCGAGCTGTTGGCTGCCGAACGGATCAATCCAAACGATCAGGAAGTGCACTGGCGGCTGGGACGGTTCTTCAAGTCTGTTGGCAAGAGCCAGGAAGCGGCAGCAGAGTTCGCGAAGACAAAGCAGTTGCAGAAGGCTTCAGATCAGTCGGTGTTCGAGAAGCTTCATCACGCACAGGAACGAGGCAAGCCGGTTCCGATGAACCCTGACGATCCGCTGCAAAAGTGAATCAATTCTGCTTAGATTTTTCAAATGCCGGCGACTTGGAGCCGATCACGCCAGAACCTTCCCGCACGCTGTAAAAATGATCAACAGCTAAATTGGTCAATATTTCCGTCTTTCCGCCGGGCCATGTGACTTCAGCCTTGTCCACGCGCGAGTGGGAGCCAAGTCCAAAGTGAACGCGCAAATCGCTCTGCGACAGATAGCTTCCGCCGCTGATCACCTCGCCGAGTTGCGCGAGGTCACCCGCGGTCACGCGAACGCGTGCGTTGAGCGCAAGACGATTGCTTTTGACTCCCTCAAGCTGAAAGGATATCCAATGATTTCTGGGTCCACCGTCGGGCCGCAGGATCATTGGTTCGCCCTGCAGGTTCTCCACCACTGCTTCGAGCTTGCCATCATTGAACAGATCGCCAATGGCCATGCCGCGACTGACCTGCGGTATTTGGATCGCAGGCCCGACGAGTTTGCTCATGTCTTTGAACTTTCCATTGCGCTCGTTCAGAAACAGCAATTTTGGCTCGAGATAATGCAGACTCGAGTTGATCTGGTCTACCTGCGGGTATACGTGGCCGTTGACGATGAAGAGATCCGGCCAGCCACTATTCGCAAAGTCGACAAAGGCATCGCCCCATCCCACATAACCCCGTGTACCGCGGCCGATTCCTGTGGACGCCGCGACATCGGTGAAATTCATATCGCCGTCATTGCGGTAAAACGCCGCGAATTCATTGTCGAAGTGCGAAATCACCAGCGACATACGCCCGGTGTGCAGATAATCTCCCACGGCAATACCCATGTTGGCTTGGCGAGTTCCGCTATCGCTTAGTCCAACGCCCGACGAGAAACCCACCTCTTCGAAACTCCCCTTGCCATTTCCCTGGTAGAGTTCGTTCGGCTGGCCGTCGTTGGTCACGAACAGATCCAGTTTGCCATCGTTGTTGAAGTCCGACCAGATGGACGTCAACCCATAGCCGTCCTCATCGAGAATACCTGCCTTCCTCGAAACATCGGTGAACGTGCCATCATGATTGTTGTGGTATAGATTGTCGCGCGAGCCTTTCAATCCGCGTGGGCCGCATTGCACGTCAAGGCCCATGTATCGGCATATATCGCTCGATCCGAAAGCCGCCATATTATGCAGATCGAAGTCGACGTAATGCGAGATGAAGAGGTCGGCCCAGCCGTCTTTGTCGTAATCTCCAAAGGCGGCGCCGGTTGCCCACTGATGGTCGTCCGCAAGACCCGCGCTCTTGGTCACATCGGTAAAGGTGCCGTCACCGTTATTTCGATATAGAACAACACCGCCAAAACATGTGACCAGCAGGTCTGGCCAGCCATCGTTGTTATAGTCGCCGACTACGGCTCCCATCGCCCAGCATGGGTAGCCGACACCTGCTCTCTCGGTTACATCTGTAAATGTTCCATCCCGGTTGTTGTGGTAAAGCGCGCTCCGCGCTTTTTCGCCATGCAATCCCATTTGGACTGTGGGGGCATTCGTGAAGTAAATATCGGGGTAACCGTCGCGATCGTAATCGATCAGCGCCACACCGCCGCTCATCGACTCCACAATGTATTTCTGTTCGGAACTGGCGACGTGATCGAAATGGATGCCGGTCGAGGCAGTGATATCGACAAGTTGTGGATAGTCGACTGATGGGGCTGGAGCGGAATCCGGGCCGATAGTCTGCGCATCTTTGGCCACGGATGGTATGAGGACCGATCCAGCAAGCAAGAGGAGGAAGATCGCTATCAGGCCATGGCGCTTTATGCGACTCACCGGCATAGTGAATTCACCGCCTCGCGACCGGATGGCTCTCTCACAGCCAAATCCCATGAAAATTTGCTTACAGGATACCTGGTTTTTCCAAGGTGCTCGCGCGTGTTTTGGCGGAGAATCAAACGAATCCTTTCGGATCTTGCGGAGGACACGCTGCAGTCAGGCCGAGCTCGCATGCATCCTGAGGCAGCACTGACCTCCATTGCGACACTATCCCTGAAAAATGCCATTTTCCGAATACCGCTGACCGTCTTCCCGATCCGATCGCACTGGTCGACCGGCGGATGGTCTGCAGATTGTTCAGCGGTCGTACCCCCTTTGTTTTCTGATGCTTGCGGAGCATTGCTTCTTCGACAGCGCGTATCGTGTGAAGCGCACAGGCGCGCACACTTCAGAAAACACCGTGCTATACTTCTGTCCGCTCTTCAATGGGTGACGCGGATGAGCGGCATGTCGAATCTGTCAACATCAACTGTGGATCCGCACAGCGTCCAGGTAGTCCGTGGCGAGCTTCGAAAGATCTTTGCGAGCGAAGCGTTTAAAAGTGGCAAGCGGGCGCAGGAGTTTCTCGAACTTGTTGTTGAACACGCTCTGGCGGGCCAGTTTGAAAGCCTGCGAGAGCGCATGCTCGGTGTGGAGATGTTCGGCCGCCGAGTTGACTACGATACCGCGAACGATGCTGTCGTGCGCGTGAAAGCCAGTGATGTTCGGCGGCGTCTTGCACAGTACTATCGGAGTCTCGAGATTTCTCCTGCAGTCCGGATTGAGCTTCCGCCTGGATCGTATGCTCCGCAGTTCTCTTTTGGAGGCCAAGCCGCGACACAGCCAGTCTCCTCGGGAACGATAGAAGCGGGATACTCTACGAGGGCATCTCGAATCTCAGGTTCAGAAGTCTCCCGAAAGCGAAAAGGGTTCATCGCGATCGGAGGATTCGCACTCCTCATTTTTGCGGCGATAATCGTTTCATTAGACCGGAAGCCTGCCCCACAACAAGACACCATTCGTTCCATTGCCGTATTGCCATTGGAGAACCTCTCCGAGGACCCAAGTCAAAAATATTTTGCAGATGGCATGACCGAGGAACTCATCACGGAGTTGGGGAAAATTTCCGAACTGCGCGTAATTTCCCGCACCTCAGTCATGACCTTTAAGGGGACGAAGAAGAAGCTACCAGAAATTGCCCATGAATTGGGAGTCGACGCGATAGTAGAAGGTTCTGTTGAACGCGAAAATAACCGGGTGCGAATTACGGCTCAGTTAATCGACGCGAGAACTGATCGTCATCTTTGGGCGAACTCCTACGTTCGCGACCAGACGAGTATTCTCAGCTTGCAGGACGAAGTGGCTGAAGCTATTGCCGATGCGATCAGTGTCGAACTAACCCCACAGGAAAGAATCCGGCTTGAACAGGCTCGCCCGGTTGATTGGGAGACTGAGGAATTGTACCTCCAGAGCATGCAACTGATGAACCACACCGATTATAAAGAGGCCTTTACGTACTTGCAGCGCGCTATTGACTCGAATCCCAACTACGCTCCAGCACATGCCGCAATGGCCCGTGTCTATGAGTACATGGGCGATAGCGGCGTTCTTCCTTCCGTAGAAGCATATTCGAAGCAGAAAGTCGAAGCATTCAAAGCAATCGGCTTGGATAACAACCTGGCTGAAGCCCATGCTGAGCTGGCAAGCGCGTTGATGAAACTGGACTGGGACTGGGGCACGGCGGAGAAGGAGTACGAACGCGCTCTCGAACTCAACCCGAACTCAGCGCCCGTGTATTGGGAGTACACGGATTATCTCTACTACGTGGGCCGGACGCACGATGCAGTTGCAGAGACGAGTCTGGCGCTTCAGCACGATCCTGTCGCCAGCCTCGGGCCGTTCTACGCCGGAGTCGCATATTACTTCGATCGTCAATATGACCGGGCTCTGGAGCTGTTTCGACTAACTTACGGACCCGACACAACTATTCCTTTGATCCAGTTCTACTTGGGAGACGTTTACGCTGAAACAGGCAAAGATGAAGAAGCCATCGATGCATTTCAAAAAGCCGGTTGTACTCCCTACGACTTGGGTCATATTGGAAATGCCTATGCCCGGTGGGGCCGAAAAAAAGAAGCGCGTGCGGTTATTCCCAAGCTGGAAAACGCTGTGCGTACTCAGGGGATGGGAAGATATGAGATCGCCATGATCTATGCCGGATTGGGAGAAAAGGATGAAGCGTTTGATTGGCTGGAAAAGGCCTTTGCTGCGCATGACAAGGGGCTGATGTATCTCAAAATCGATCCAACTCTCGATCCTTTGCGGCCTGATGCTCGATTTTCGTCCCTCGTGCGCCGCGTTGGCTTGCCTCAGTGAAGACTAATCCCCGGCTCGGATTGTTCGATGCCACTTTCATTGCCATGGCAATCGCATCAAAATCCCTCGACCTGCACCGAGTTCTTCAACACCGACACGATGATGCTGTCATCAAGAACCGCAGTCAGACGAGCCCGAATTAGCATGGATGTATGGCGAGCAATTACATCGACGCGCCTGATTGGTCGACGATTCCCGCACCGCCGGACGATGGTGCCGCACGGCATCTGCTGGGTATGCCCATAGCATCCGTTCCTTTGCCAGCGACCGACGGAACTATCGTTGACCTATCGTAGATCGCGGGATGGACAGTGGTCTATATCTATCCGCGCACGGGATTGATGGGCCTATGCTGAATGGAGAAGCATGCGCGTTACCGTATCGCACAACCGCCGGAAAGAGGAAATTATGCGGTCGGTTGATCGTTCATTTGACGATCTATTTAAAGGCTTGGAACCTGTTCCGATACAGATCGCGAATGAGTCGAGGAAGTGGACGGGGGGCAGAATGGATTTTTCTTTCGACGCGAAGGTGGGGATCGTCAGCTCGCCGATTAAGGGGTTCGTCGATGTGACGGATAAGGAAATAACGGTTGATGCAGATCTGGGATGGCTGGAAAGACTGATTCCCGCAAAGCAGACCCAGGCTGCAATTGAGGGACGGATCAAGGGGTTGCTGACTTAGAAGCAGCTACTCCTGGCGCAATGATGAGCGTCAGTGATATCGGGCGGCGAGCCCCTTCGGATTCCTAGGGTGATTTCTTGCCTGGACCTCTGCCGCAGATCCTCGCAGTACATATTTGGTGGGCCCGTGCAGACTTGAACTGCAGACCTCCTGCGTGTCAAGCAGGCGCTCTAACCAACTGAGCTACGGGCCCTTACCGACCGGGGCAGGGTTTCGACTTAACGATCACACACCGGTGTTCCGCCGCTCATGACCACCAAAAGCGGCATCCGTGTCAAGGAAGCGCTCTAACCAACTGAGCTACGCGCCTACAACGAGCCGTTTCAGAAAAGCTGGAAAATATGCCTTTCTCAGTTTACCGCGGCTCACCGAGGATGCAAAATGCGGGGGTCGCGGTTGGTCGCTGCCGGGTTGCTGCACCGATCCTATGACGTGAAAAGAAAAACCATCGTTGATGGCGATGATGACGCACTGTTGTTTTGCCATCCCGCGGGAGCTGTCTTTTATCATTTTGATGGGACGGAAAAAATTCTGTCTCCGCGTTATTGGCCAGCCAGCTAAAGCCGCGGCTCCCCGGGCATTAGCCGGGGACCGGCATTGAATCGTCGCGCTTCTCTGTTCCAGGCGGCCAGCATGCCGAAACAGCATGTCTGCGCAGCGGCCCCAATCATGAACGACTCGACCAGCCTTCGTCCCAACCCGCTCCGCACCGCTCCCAACCTGCTCACGCTGCTGCGTATCTGCATGGCGCCGTTCCTGGTGGCCGCCATCCTTGGCGATCATTATGCTCTGAGCTTCGGCCTGTTCGTGGCGGCGGGGCTCACGGATGCGCTCGATGGCCTGCTGGCCCGCACCCTCAGCCAGCGCTCCATGCTCGGGCACTATCTCGATCCGGTGGCCGACAAGCTGCTGCTGAGCACGCTTTTTCTGGTGCTGCTGCACAAAGGGCTCATGCCAACAACGGTAACGGTCCTGGTCTTCGGTCGCGATGTTGGCATTCTCCTGGTCGCCGCCATCCTCTATGCCGCCGTTGGCCGGCGCGAATTTCGGCCCAGCATTTTTGGCAAAGCCAACACGCTCGCTCAAATTGGCGCCGTCGCGGCCGTGCTGCTCCACCAGCTCACAGCCGCGCGCTGGGTTGCCGGCGTGCGCGCCGTCGCTCTTGACGCCACCATCGCACTCACCGTCGCCTCCGGGCTGCACTACGCATGGATCGCTTCGCGGCGCTCCGGCGCGGCTGCGGCAAACGGAATACCGGTCAAACCAACCGGCCCAGGAAATGATTCCGGATCAGCATCTTAGGGATTTCAGGAAAAGAGCACGCCGGCGCTGATAATTCGACCACCGCTAAGAGTCGTCAGAGACATCTTCCGTCTCTGCCGAGTCCTCAATCTCCATGTCGCGGAACTCCTCTGAATCAAATACCTCGCCGCACTCAAGGCACTCCACGAATTCCGTGTCTTCATGCCGGGATACGACGCGCACCTTGGGATGTCTGCAGGCGGCGGCCATCTTCTTGTTCTGGGCGTTCATGTAGCCACTCATTCCGCCAGATTGTAGCCGGGTTTTGAACAATTGCAAATTGAATTTTGACGACATCGGGAAAGGGCTTCGTTGTCTCGGAATGGCCCTGCGTTCAAAGCCTGTTACAAGGCTGATCTGGCGGTTGCGCCGAATCAACCCGCCGCTGGAACCAGGCATTCACTGCTGTTTGCGCAGATGAGTCAACAGATGGCTGGGGTGCAGCGGCTTGCGCAGGAAATCAAAACCCAGTTCCTTTAGCCGGGCCTGCGTTTCGTGATCCACCATCGTGGCCGAAAAGACCACCACCTTGCACCCCGGGGCCTTCTCACGCACGCGGATCGCCGCCTCGATGCCGTTCAGGTGCCCCATACGGATATCGCTGATGAGAAAGTCCGGTTTGAACGCACTGGCCATCTCCACGGCAGCCTCGCCGCTGCTAACCGGACGGGCATTGAACCCCTGTGCATTCAGGATCAAAGCCATGGTCTCTGCAATTGCGCCTTCGTCATCGGCTACGATGACCTTGGGCTTGGTCCCGTTTTGCGACATGCACACTCCGATGCCTTAGATGCCACGGGAAGATCCGTGGCTAAATCCCTACACTAAGTCGCTACACTAGGGTCATGGAAGTCCTTTACGGACTGCACGCTGTGGAAGAATCCCTGCGAGCCGGCCGCCGCCGCTTTGACCACGTTCTGGTGGCCCGTGAGCGCCAGGATGATCGGCTGGAGCGCCTGATCCAGGCCTGCCAGCAGGCAGGGGTCCGGGTGCGTCCGGAGCCGCGCGAGCAGTTGACCAGCCTCGCAAAAACCGCTGCTCACCAGGGAGTTGTGGCCATCGTGCGCCCGCAGGAGTTCCTCACCCTGGAGGACCTTTTCGAACCGGCTTCGGAGCCAGCCCAGGGCAAACCCGCCGCGCGCTTGCTGCTGGCACTCGACGGCGTGGAAGACCCGCAAAACCTGGGCGCGCTGCTGCGCGTGGCTGACGGCGCTGGCGTTGACGGCGTCATCCTGACTGAGCGGCGCAGCGCCCCGTTGAGCGCCGCTGCCGTAAAGGCCAGCGCCGGTGCTGCGGAGCATCTGCGAATTGCGCGGGTCGTCAACCTCGTCCGCGCCCTCGAAGAGCTCAAGCGCCGCAATCTGTGGATTGTAGGACTCGATGAGCACGGCCCCGCCGATTACGACCGCTTCGACCTCACCGGCGACTGCGTTCTCGTGCTCGGCCGCGAGGGCGCCGGACTGCACGATCTTGTCCGCCGCACCTGCGACTTCTTGCTGCGCATTCCCATGGCCGGCGGCGTCAGCTCGCTCAATGTCTCCGCTGCCGGCGCGGTGGTGCTCTATGAGGCTGCGCGCCAACGCCGCGCTTCCCAACCGGCCCCGCCACTCGTCCAAAAGGCTGCCGCCCGCAGGGCAAAGAAAGGCCTTGGTTCATGATGTTGTTCTCCGCCCGCCGCACGCGGGCAGTGGTGCGCTTTGCGGCTATTGCCGCTACGGCGCTTTTGTTTCAAGCTCCTGTTTTCGCGCAATCCGGATCGGGCAACTCCAATCCACCACAAAACAATCGGACCTCGCCCAACCAGGCTTCGCCCGATCAGGCCCCGCACGGCCAGGTCATTTACTCCCGCTCCACGGACGAGACCGGCCAGACCACCACCACCGCCGGCCCTGCAGCCCAGCCCCCATTGGGCAAGAACGCCTCCGAGCCAATCGCAACTGACGATGAGCGCCAGGCGGTAACGTTCACCAGCTTCGACATGGACGTCCACCTCGCCGCATCCGAGCAGCACATCGCCGTCCGCGCACTCGTCACCGTGCGCAACGACGGCAAAACCCCGCTGGCCCACATCCCGCTGCAGATCTCGTCCTCGCTCAACTGGGAGCGCATCCGCATCGGCGCGCGTGACGCTGCTTTCCAGGTGGCCACGCTCAACTCCGACGCCGATCACACCGGCCAGTTGCACGAGGCCGCCGTCACGCTCGCTTCGCCGCTCGCGCCGGGCGCCAGCCTCGCCCTCGACGTCACCTACTCCGGCGCCATCGCCGCCAACGCGCAACGCCTGCTGGCCCTCGGCACACCGGCCGATATCGCCATCCACTCCGACTGGGACTCCATCGGCGCCGATTTCACCGGACTGCGCGGATTCGGCAATGTCGTCTGGTATCCAGTTTCGAGCGTGCCTGTAATTCTCGGCGACGGAGCCCGCCTCTTCGACGAGATGGGCCAGCACAAGCTGCGGCTCGTCGGCGCGCATTTCCGCCTGCGCCTCACCGATGAATTTCCCACTGGCCAGGCGCCCACAATCGCGCTCATCAATGGCCATCCCGCCGCGCTTGCCACCACTCCCGGCGGCGAGAACTTCCCCGGCATTGCCACAGCCGCTCTCGACAACTCCGTGCTCGGCTTTGAAGCGCCCAGCCTTTTCGTCGCAGTTCGCACGCCGCACCAGGCCACCAACACCACGCTATGGGCATTGCCGGCCGACGAGCCCGCGATAGCCGCGTGGTCAGATGCTACGAAAACCGTCACGCCGTTTCTTGACGGCTGGCTGGGCGAGCACCCGCGCTCGCAGCTCACCATTCTCGACCTGCCCGACCCCGACGATGCGCCCTTCGAAACCGGCGCGCTGCTGGCCGCAAGCATCCGCCCCGTGCCAGAAGACCAGCTCAATACCATCCTCGTCCATGCGCTCACGCACGCTTGGTTCGACTCGCCGCACGCCTGGCTCAATCAGGGCGTAGCGCATTTCATGAGCACGCTATGGATTGAAAATACCGACGGCCGCGCCAAGGCGCTCGAGTCCATGGAGGCTACGCGGCAGGCGCTGGCGCTGGCTGAGCCGGCAAGTCCCGGCATCAGCGCGGGGCAGCCGCTGGCCGGCGCGTTTTCTCCCATTTACTACAGCACCAAGGCTACCTACGTTCTCTGGATGCTCCGCGACCTGGCCGGCGATCATGCGCTCGCCGCCGCTCTGCGCGCCTATAACTCCGCCGCCGGCGCAATCCAGCCGGAAGAATTCGAAAAGCAGTTGGAACAGGCTGGCGCCAACGAAAAGCTGAGCTGGTTCTTCGCCGACTGGGTCAACGCCGACAAGGGCCTTCCCGACATCTCTATCCAGAAGGTCTTCACCGAGCCAGCCGAAGCCGGCAACACGCTCGTCGGCGTCACGCTGGACAATTCCGGTTACGCCGCCGCCGAGATCCCTGTCACCGTTTCCACGGCCGATACGTCCGTAACGCGGCGCGTGCTCGTTCCCGCGCGCGGCAGCATCATCCAGCGCATCACCGTCGCCGGCAAGCCCACGCGCGTCCAGGCCAACGACGGCACTGTCCCCGAAGTCGAAGCCACCGTCCACGTAACGGACCTGACAATTCAGCCCGACGCGGGCCAATCCTCAAGCCAAACAGGAGTGCCGCAATAGCTGCGATCGAATGAACGGTATCCCTCGCACCGGTGGCGCATATCCGCAGGTACGGGCGTTACAAGCAGCAGGAAAACCGGTTTTTGAA
>JASIJX010000520.1 GCA_030049955.1 Acidobacteriaceae bacterium | reverse complement strand
GCTGCGAGCGCACGGCGAAAGGCTGCTGAGAGGCAGGTTTGCAGATGCGGAAGACCAGATTCGTCGCATGAATCCGGTTCCTGAATTAACGGGAACGGTGGATGAGTACGAAGAGGAAGAGTCGGCGCTGCTGGCTTCGCCGAACCGGTGGGACCCGCGGCCTGAGTTTCTGAGCTATTCGGCGTATACGCCGGGGCTGGCGGAGATGAACGAGCAGCATCTTCGTGGAGCGGAGGCTCCGGATTGGATCCTGTTTCATCTCGAGAGCATTGAGAACCGATTGCCGACGCTGGATGATGGGATGAGCTGGCCGGCGTTATTAGACAATTACAGCTTCAGCGCCAATAACGGACGGTTCGTGCTCATGCACAGGAATTCTTCGGTGCGCAGCACAAGCAGTTACCGAATAGTTGTGAGCGGGTCCTATAGAACCGGCGAGAATGTTGAGATTCCCGATCGTTCGGGCGTGTACTTTGCTCAGGTGGCGCTGAAGCCGACAGCGGCGGGTAAAGCGATGCTCGCTTTTCTGAATCCGCCGCAGTTGCGCATTGTCCTGAACCTGGTGAACGGGCAGACCAGGAGCTACAGGGTGGTTGCTGAAATGATGTCGACCGGCTTTCTGCTGTCGCCTGCCGTGAGCAACGACGCGGAGTTCGCTTCTCTTTTGACGGAGAGTCCAGAAATGCAGGGTGAAAGAGTGCGCAGCTTCTCGATTGAACCAACCTATGGCGGATCCGTTTTTTGGTCGCGAAGATATGAATTGACGCTGAGACAGTACGACGGCAAATAAGCTGTCATTCTTAAAGAGGCACTCAATAAGAGGCATGCGGACCAGAAGTTTTGGAGCTGAGCCATTTCGGACGGTTGGCCGGAAACTTTAACCCATCAAGGAATAATGAAGGCGATGCGAAATGTTGTGGTAGTGGGTGGCTGCGGACACGTGGGGTTGCCGTTCGGAATGGTGCTGGCTGACCACGGAATGCAGGTGGTCCTGCTGGACGTGGATGCGGACAAGGTTGCTCAAGTCAATGCAGGGCGCATGCCGTTTCTTGAGAACGGAGCCGACGTTCTGCTGCCAAAGTTGATCGGCAAATCGCTTGTCGCCACCACGGACACGGAGTGCCTGCGCAAAGCTGAGGTTGTCATCTCGGTCATCGGGACGCCGGTCGATGAGCACCTCAACCCGACGGTTTCGGCTCTCTACCGCAGTCTGGATAATTTGATTGAGTATGTGCCTGATGACTCGCTTCTGGTGTTGCGGAGCACGCTTTATCCGGGTGTCACGCGCCTGATCAAGGATCGCATCGATCAGCGCGGAAGAAACATACACGTGGCGTTCTGTCCGGAAAGAATCGCAGAAGGGAAGGCGATCGAGGAGCTCACGACGCTGCCGCAGATTATTTCGGCTTTTGAGCCGGTGGCGCTGGCCAAGGCGCGCGAAGTTTTCGGCCTCATCGCACCAACCCTGATTGAATTGGAGCCGCTGGAAGCGGAGCTGGCCAAGCTGTTCACGAATAGCTGGAGGTACCTGAATTTTGCCACTTCCAACCAGTTCTACATCCTGGCCGAGAGCTACGGCCTGGATTTCTATCGAATTTATGACGCCGTCACGCGCGAGTATCCCCGCATGCGCAGCTTTGCGCGCGCGGGTTTTGCCGCCGGGCCGTGCCTGTTGAAGGACACGCTGCAATTGTCGACATTCGCCAGCAACAATTTCTTCCTCGGCCACGCGGCGATGCTGGTGAATGAGGGACTGCCGAACTTTATCGTGACGCAGTTGCGCGAGCAGGGGCTGTCGACGAGCGTGGTTGCCATCCTGGGCATGGCGTTCAAAGGAGATTCGGACGATAACCGGAGCAGCTTGTCCTATAAGCTGAAGAAGCTGCTGGAGGTGGAGGCGCGCGAGGTGCTTTGCACGGATCCGTTCATCTCCGACGCAAGATTTGTTTCGGTGGAGCAGGCCGTCGAGCAGGCCGATATCGTCGTCCTGGGCGCGCCGCATTCCGCGTATCGCTGCCTGCAAATTCCATCCACCAAAAAAGTGGTCGACGTGTGGGGATTCTGGCGCGATGGAAAACGGGCGAAGCAAGTTGATACGAAGAGGGAGGGTAAGTGAAGGTTCTTGTTACCGGCGCGGCCGGCTTTATTTGCGGGTATCTGATTCAGGAATTGCTTGACCATGGCTACGAGGTTGTGGGCCTGGATAACTTCAGCAAGTATGGGCGCAGTCAGAAATCATACGATAGCCATCCCCATTACCGGTTCGTTGAAGGAGACGCGAAGGACGTTGAGCTGCTGAAGAATCTGCTCTCCGACTGCGACCACTTTGTAGCGGCAGCGGCGATGATCGGGGGAATCTCGTATTTCCACGAGTTCGCCTATGACCTGATGGCAGAGAACGAGCGGATTACGGCCAGCGCATTCGACGCCGCTATTTACGCGCACGAGCACAACAAGCTCGAGAAGATTACGTTGCTGTCGTCGAGCATGGTGTACGAATCCACCGCAGAGTATCCGACTCCAGAAGGGGCTGAAATGCGGTGCCCGCCGCCGAAGTCGACTTACGGATTTCAAAAGCTGGCCACCGAGTATTACGTGAAGGGCGCATGGCAGCAATATCGCCTGCCGTATACGATCGTGAGGCCGTTCAACTGCGTCGGGATCGGAGAAAAGCGCGCTCTGCGGGACGTGGATGTGTATAGCGGAAACGTGAAGCTGGCGATGTCGCACGTGGTGCCCGATCTGGTGCAGAAGGTGCTCAAGGGCCAAGACCCGCTGCACATTCTCGGCAACGGCAAACAAGTGCGTCATTACACGTATGGCGGCGACCTGGCGAGAGGAATCCGGATCTGTATCGAGCATCCGAAGGCTCTGAACGAGGATTTCAACCTGTCGACGCCGGTGCGCACCACGGTTCTCGAACTTGCTGCGCTGATCTGGAAGAAGATTCACAAGGATGCGAAGCCGTTCCGCGTGGCTCACGATCCCGGTTATGAGCACGACGTGCAGGAGCGCTCTCCGGATGTAGAAAAAGCGGAACGATTGCTGGGCTACCGCGCGGAGACACCGCTGAGCACAATTCTGGATGAAGTGATTCCGTGGATTGACGAGCAGATCAGGGTGGCTCAGATCTAATTTTGTTTTTCTCTTGCCCGGCGCCGCTGCCGGACGCGAGAGCATTGCGACCTGAGAATGCAGGAACGAAAAGGGAGGACAGCGGTGACTGCCAGCAGGGACGATCTCACTATCATCATTCCCGTATACAACGAGGGCGCCGGATTTGAAGATTTGTGGAGGGAACTTACCACCTACATCGAATGTCCGTTCCGCGCGCTGGTGATTTACGACTTCGACCAAGACGACACGGTGCCGGTGGTGCAGGCGGTGATAGCGCGCGGCGAGCAGCGCCTGAGCCTGGTCAAAAATTCCGTGCGGCGGGGCGTTGTGGGCGCGTTGCTTACCGGTTTCCGCCAGGTTGAGAGCGGGCCATTGCTGGTGGTGATGGCCGATCTCTCCGACGATCTGGCCCAGGTAAGCCGCATGCTGGAGCTGTATCGCGAGGGATACCAGATTGTTGTCGGCAGCCGGTATATGAAGGGCGGGCGCATTGTGAATGGGCCGGTGCTCAAGCAGGGCCTGTCGCGCATTGCCGGCGTGAGCCTGCACTGGCTGCGCGGCATTCCAACGCACGACGCGACCAACGCATTCAAGATTTACGACA
>JASIJX010000067.1 GCA_030049955.1 Acidobacteriaceae bacterium | reverse complement strand
AGCGGTCTGTGCTCGCTGGGGTGGCTCGTTCCCTTGTTCCCTGCTTTTCGGTTCCCTATTCCCTTTTCCCTGTTCCCTGCTTTTGTCGGCGGGTGCGCGACAATCGCTACCAACTGCTGTGCCAGCACATCGAGCGGATTGCGCGGAAAGCGCGTGGACTCGATGTGGCCCTCGTGCATGGCGCGCGTAACGGCGGCACAGGCCACCAGGTCGGCGCGGTACTTGGGAAATAAAATGCCTTCGCTCACCGCATTCACGTGATGGCCGGCGCGGCCGATGCGCTGCATGCCGCTGGCCACCGAAGGCGGCGACTCGATCTGCACGACCAGATCGACGGCGCCCATGTCGATGCCGAGCTCGAGCGTCGAGGTGGCGCAGAGAGCGCGAATCTGGCCGGCTTTCAATTGCTCTTCAATCACCGTCCGCTGCGCAGCAGCCAGCGAGCCGTGATGCGCGCGGGCAATCGGTTCACCGGCAAGATCGTTGAGCGAGCCGGCCAGCCGCTCGGCCACCTGGCGGCTGTTCACGAACAGGATCGTAGAGTTTCGTGAACGAATAATGTCGAGCAACCGCGGGTGAATCGCGTTCCAGATCGACACGCGCCGCGGTGTCTGCGACGCCGGGCCCGAAGGAATCTCCTCCATCTCGCCGAGCCGCACCATATCTTCAACCGGCACTTCGATGCGCAGCTTGAGCTGCTTGGGCGCAGCCGCATTCACGATAGTGACGGGCCGATAACGGAGCACCGCTGCATTCACGGATTCGCTTATCGATGCGTTGTCATCCTGAGCAAGGTTGCGCAGCAACAGAGTCGAAGGATCCGCGGTTGTTTTCCCATCCTCGCCATCAACGCCCCCTGAAGCCGACTCACTTCCCTGCTCGCTCGACTCCTTGGTCCCTTGGTCCCTTGATCCCTGCACCTCCACACCGCCCAGAAACCGCGCCACTTCTTCAAGCGGCCGCTGCGTTGCAGAAAGCCCGATGCGCTGCAGCGGCTTTTTCGTCAACGCCTCCAGGCGCTCAAGCGTCAGCGCCAGGTGTGCGCCGCGCTTGGTCGGCACCAGCGCGTGAATCTCATCGATGATGACGGTATCCACCGTGCGCAGCGCCTCTGCGGCCTGCGACGTCAGGATGAGGTAGAGCGACTCGGGCGTGGTGATGAGGATCTCCGCCGGCTGCCGGGCAAAGCGGGCGCGCTCGCGCTGCGGTGTGTCGCCGGTTCGCACGCTGATGGCCGGCTCATGGAACGGCACGCCCATCCGTCGCGCCATATTGGCAATGCCCGCCAGAGGCGAGCGTAGGTTGCGTTCCACGTCCACGGCCAGCGCCTTGAGCGGCGATACATAGACAATCCGGCAGCCCTTAGCCTCGCGCTCGCTTGGTCCTTTACTCCCTCGCGCCCTGTTCTCTCGGTCCCTTGTTCCCTTGTTCACTTGTTCCCTGTCTTCGAGCATCAGCCGGTCAAGGCACCAGAGAAACGCAGTCAGAGTTTTGCCCGTTCCGGTCGGCGCCAGGATCAGCGTGCTCTCGCGGCGCGCAATCGCCGGCCAGCCCAGCCGCTGCGGATTCGTCGGCTCCTCGAAGACAGCGCGAAACCACGCTGCCGTTACCGGATGAAAACAGGCAAACGCGTCTTCCTTGCACTCGGAATGGGATGTGCGGCGGGACATGTTGCTCTTTCGAGCTTACCGCGTCCGGACTGGCGAACATCAAGCGAAGAGAGCTTTCTTCTCGGCATCTTGCTTGACCAAGTTGACCAACATCTCGATAAAGCGCAGAATCAGTGCAAGAGGAACCCATGGCAACACAGGTGAATCTTTACGAAGCGAAAACTCAGCTTTCCAGCCTGGTCGAACGCGCCGCAAAAGGCGAGGAAATTGTGATCGCCAAGGCCGGCAAGCCGGTCGCGAAGTTGATCCCTGCTGAAGCGCCTGCGCAGCCGCGTATTCCGGGACGCAATCTGATGGGAATCACCTATATCGCCGAAGACTTCGACGCCCCGCTGCCGGACGATGTTCTGAAGGACTTTGGGATCTGAGGAATGAGACTGCTGCTCGACACGCACACCTTCCTCTGGTGGGATGCAAACGACGCCAGGTTAACAACGAGTTTCCGACAGGCGATTACCCTGCCGCAAAACGAGGTGTTCGTCAGTGCGCTGACCGTTTGGGAAATCGCTATCAAAAAAGCGGTCGGCAAGCTGGTATTCCGAGGATCGGCGGTCGAGACAATCCAGAAACATGGTTTTCTTCCGCTACCTATCACAATGGAGCATGCCGAGCGGGCTGGATCGCTCCCAGTGCTGCATCGCGATCCATTCGACAGGCTACTCGTCGCGCAGGCACAGCTTGACGGTATGGTTCTGGTGACAGTTGACGAGCAGATCCTTCGCTATCAGGTCCCGCGGCTTTAAATAGCCCACTTCCTAGATAGATCGGCTGCTCTATGTGATGTCTTCGGTGTCGTACAACGGCGAAACCCGCCGCTTGGGCACGCCGTGCACAGTCGAGAGCAGATCTTCAACCACATCTTCAAGCTGGCGCTGGTTCTCAATCACGTCGCTGATCTGCTTCAAGTCCCCGGGCTCCTGACTGCGCGTCACCAGCGCCACGGCATGGCACTGCGCCACGTGATCCAGATTCAGCCCCTCCGGCGTCTTGGCCTTGATGCTCACCTGGTCGAGCTCCACGCGCAACAACTCGGCTACGTGGGCGCGCATGTCGGCCGCAATCGGCGAAATCTTGGGCGCGGCCAGGATGAGCGTGGCATCCACATTGCCGATGCGGTAGCCGGCGTGCTGCAGCTCTTCCAGAGCGGTGTTCAAAAAGATCGCCGAATCGGCGTTCCTCCAGCGCGCATCGCCCGGCGGGAAAAAGCTGCCGATATCGCCCGCGGCAACTGCGCCCAGCAACGCGTCGGTAATGGCATGGAGCAGCACGTCTCCGTCGGAGTGACCGGCCAGGCCCTCGGGGTGCTCAATGGTCATGCCGCCGATGCGCAACGGCACGCCGGGCTTGAAGGCGTGCGAGTCGTAGCCGAATCCGATCCGTGTGTCCATGTTCTCCATGCCGTGCAGCGCTGAGGCGCCAAACGCGCGGCCGCGCCTGAAAATCAAAGCAAATTGGGGAAAGCAAACGCAGAT
>JASIJX010000519.1 GCA_030049955.1 Acidobacteriaceae bacterium | reverse complement strand
GAAGAACGTGCCGGCTGCCGAGGCCGCGCTGAAGAAGGAACTGGAAATCTCTCCGCGCGACGCGCTTACCTATGCGGCGCTTGGCAAGCTTGCCGTGGCCGATCACAGGAACGCCGAGGCGGAAAAGTATCTGAAGACCGCTGCTTCGCTCGATCCTCGCAATCCGGACACATTTCTTTATCTTGGGCAGTTGTACTCTGATACGGGCCGCCTGGCCGACGCCGAGACCGCGCTGCGCAAGTCGATCGAGCTTACCCGTGATCCTTCGCGCAATCGCTTCCAGATTCAGAAAACTCATTTTTTGCTGGGCAGGGTGCTGATGCAGCAACATCGGGCCGCTGAGGCGCGCGCCGAAATGGATCTGGCCCGTTCGTTCGCCAACAGGGATCTGTCGCACGACAAAGGTGAGTTGGCCGGCCTGCTGAACAACTCAGCCGCCACAGGCGTTGCCGACTCTGCGAACGGTCCTGCTTCTGAACCGGCTGCCAGCACGCAGAATCAAGACCCGGCGCCTGAAAACTTGCGCGCGCTCGAGAAGCGGCTCACTCCCGCCATCGCCGACAGTTACAACAATCTCGGCGTGATTGCGGCGACAGGCGGGCAGTACGCAGAGGCGCTGACGTATTTTGACGGTGCGGCACAATGGAACCCTGCACTCGATGGTCTCGACCTCAACCTCGGCCGCGCAGCATTCATGGCATCGAAGTTCTCCGATGCTGTCCCACCGCTCGCGCGCTATGTGAAGACCCATCCGCGCGATTCGGGCGTCCGCGGAGCGCTCGCGATGAGCCAGTTCATGACCCGCGATTACAATGGCTGCATACAAACGCTCAGCGGCATCGAAGACCAGCTTGCTTCAATTCCGCAGATGGCATATGTATTCGCCGAGTCGCTGGTCCACACCGGCCGGACTGCCGAAGGCAAGCGCCGTCTCGATGATCTGGAATCGGCGCATCCGGAGATCCCCGATGTTCACCGCGCGCTGGGAGAAGTGCTTGCGGCGGATCACGACAGATCGAAAGCTGCCGAGGAATTGCACACCGCGCTTGTGCTCAACAGCTCCGACGCACAGGCGCACTATGACCTGGGCAAGCTGAGCGTGGAAAGCGGCGACGCTGCGGCAGCTATTCCGGAGTTGCAGGCTGCGATCCGGCTTGCGCCCAATGACCCTGCATTCCATCATGAGCTTGCTATCGCCTACAGGCTTGCTTCGCGGATTGAGGATGCGCAAAAGGAAGCCGCGCTCTCAGCGCAGCTGGCGAGCACTCCTCGGGCAGGCCAACCCGAGGAGTATCATGACAATGACAACAACAGCCGTTAAACGGCAGCAGAGTGCGCAATCGCCCGCTAAGATCTGACTGCTTGCCTCCTCCAAGCCAACAGAACCCGCTTATTGGGTATTAGAAAGAGTTATTGGACCGCCGGCGGCCAGCGGCAGCATGATCGGAAAAGTAGATACACAACTCAGTCCTCGCCATGCGCTTTTCCCCGGATGCTGACGCACGCCCGTTGCAGTACAAAGCCGCCAGCCGATCCACGCATCTTCGACAAACGATGATTCTGCTGGCGCTGCTTATTGCCGGAGTGGTGATCTCGGTGATAGTCATCCGGCATGTCGATCCGCCCAGGGCACACGTCGTAACAGCGCCCGAAAAAACCGGAGCGACCGAGACGCCTGATCTGCCGGCTGGCGCGCATGCGGGAGCGATACCGGCGTGAGTTCCTCGGCCGCATCACCGCGCATCGCATGGCCGCTCGTTCGCGCCCACACCTATGCCGCATTTGTTGGCCTGTTCCTTTCAGCGCTGTTCGGGCTATTGGTCTCGATCAAATTCAGCGCACCGTCTTTCCTGGGCGGTCACGGCTGGGATACCTGGGGCCGGTTGCGCTACGACCACACCCAGGGCATTCTCTTCGCTTGGCTTGGCAATGCGTTTATCGCCTTCCTTTATTACGCGGTCCCGCTGCTCACCGGGCGAACCATCACCAGCCAGCGGCTTGGTTGGTTTCTTTTTTACGTCTTTAACTTTGTGGCCGTCCTGGGCGGCTGGAGCCTGGTGCTTGCTGGCTCAAGCCAGCCGCTTGAATGGGCCGAGTTCCCGCTGGGCATCGCGGCCGTTATCGAGCTTGCGTTTCTGTTTCTGATCGTCCAGTTCGGAATCCCCTTCTTCAAGACCAAAGGCTCCGAATTATACGTAGCCGGATGGTATCTGCTGGGCGCAATCACCTTCACGGCGCTCGCGTATCCGGTGGGCAATCTGCTGCCGCATCTTCTTCCCGGCGCCATGGGCGCAGCTTTCAGTGGATTGTGGATTCACGACGCTGTGGGACTTTTCGCAACCCCGTTTGGCGTCGCCATTCCGTACTTCGTTATTCCCGCCGTTACCCGGAAGCCCATCTACAGCCACTTCTACTCGATGATCGGCTTCTGGCTGCTGTTTCTGGTTTATCCGCTGAACGGTATTCATCACTACGTTTACTCGTCGCTGCCGATGAGCGCTCAGCACGCATCTGAGGTCGCTTCGATCTACCAGGGCATCGATGTAATCATCGTCGTCGCCAATCTCCTGCTTTCCATCGGAATCGCCTCCGACGATTCGATCGTCCGCGATATTCCGCTGCGCTTTGTGTGGACGAGCGTGGTGCTGTATCTGGTGGTCAGCATCCAGGGCTCGGTACAGGCCGTGATGGCCTTCAACAGCTTCATCCATTTCACCGACTGGGTAATCGGCCACTCGCATCTCGCCATGATCGGCTTTGCGTCGTTCGCCGCCATGGGCGGCCTGGCGCATATACGGCAATCACAGCCCGGCGCGCGCTTGAGCCGCCGCGTGCTGGCCTGGTCATATTGGCTGCTGGTCATCGGCCTGGGGCTGATGGTAGTGGACCTCACCGCTGCCGGCCTTGTGCAAGCAAGCATCTGGCGCCAGCATGTCCCCTGGATCGACTCGGTGCGCGCTTCGGCCCCGTACTGGGCGTTTCGCAGCATCGACGGTGTCTTGCTGATCGCCGGATTTGTGGTCTTCGCTGCCAGCTTCTTCATCGGTGAACCGCAGAGCGCGGAAACCGCGGA
>JASIJX010000518.1 GCA_030049955.1 Acidobacteriaceae bacterium | reverse complement strand
GCTTGTGATGGGTTTCCATTCATCCTCCAGAATGTCTCCCGGAGAGCCATCCGCATACCACCAGCGGGACATCTTATCCAGCTGGCTCAGATAGGTGTCCAGCAGTTGACATGCCTGCTCGTGATCATTTTTCTGTAAAGCGGCGTTCACTCTTTGCCGGATAAGAGCCAGCGTGAAGTCATTCTTTAGAATGCCCCAAGCCCGAGGGTATGGCACGAACCCTTCCAGGGTCATCAGGTCCAGCCAACGTTGCGTGAGATAGAGCCGTTGCGCCAAATTACTCTTATCCGTTGGTGTGGCCAACGACGATTCCATCGACCAGATTTGTTGGCACGTTTTGACATCGGGATAAGTCAGCGTTGCGGGCCTTTGCCAGCGAAGCATGCCGGAAGGCAACTGACATAGGCTGCTTTGAGAAACCTCGGCCTGTGCAGCGCCCGAAAAGTGAGTTTCAATTAACAGGTCAACCGGCATGCATTCGTTGAAATCGATTGCCACAGGGCTGCTGAACTCACCATTTCGCCAGCGAGTACGCATCGGCAGAAAACCAAAATTGGAGTGAGGCTTCCCCCCCAGTGTCTGCCAGGGTATCTGGAAGAATACAACCCATTCATCGGTTTTCCTGACCACACTCGCTTCAAACGCTTCTACTTTGCTGACGCGAGCCGACGAATGTCTTGAGCTTGCGGCCTCATCCGCAACGACACCAGGATCGGAACTCAACTGCCGATTGCAGCCAAATGTCAGGCCCTGCGGGGTCGCGGCAAATTGATAGTAGGAGGGAATGCTGGTGTCGGGTTGAAGCAGGAAGTCCACTTCATCGGGATTGGGGGGCCAGTTGTTTGATGCGGACGGCAGACCATGCAGTAAATACCAATCCACCGACGGCCACAACTCCGTATTCAGATTGGCGTATGGGAAAGACATGTCGCTTTCCGTGCACCGAAACATAATGAAGAGCGTGTCGTTATTGTAGGCAATGCGGCATTCGGTGGGGGTTGCTGGCTGATTCTGACCGCCGACACGAGAAAACTGGCTCAATATAAGAGTATGCTCGCGGTCTGCAAACATGTCATCGAAAGAAGGCGCCCCAGTCCACGGCGATTTGAGAAAAGCCGCGTTAACTCCCCAAGCGCATCGGCCTTCCTCGACCTCTCGTAACCCATCCCCGCTTGAATGTGCTGCCACAGCGGAATCGCCGTTGCGGACTTCTCCCTCAGCTTTCAATACTCCCCCGTACCATCCCGCAAGAGTACCGATCCCGATTGCCGATTTCTTTAAGAACGTGCGTCTCTTCATTTCATCTCCTGCATTCGAACTTTGCTGTGAAAGTCAAATCGCCAATGTCCCCAGCCCTTTTGTTTCGCGAAGCGCTCGGACTGCCTCCGAGTTCTAAAGATGAAAAGCATCCCACGAAGATGACGCGGCCCACGGAGACAGTGGAGTCCGGCATCGAAGAAGCGCTTGGCTCCTTTTCAAAGCGCCTGCGCGGCGTCAACTCGATCTGTCATCCGGACTGGTTGATCGTGAAAAGGCAGCGGCAAGTACCTATTGTGGGCGCTTTGGTTGCCCCCTTTCGGCCTGTCCGAACGCCGCTTGCGATACCCTTCGACACCGTGACCCACAACACAAGCCGACAGCCGATTATTGCTGCTATCGGCTCCCTGCTCCGGTAATCAACAACAATGTCTAGGGCCACTGCTGGCTCAGGACGAAGGAAGGCGTTTAAAGGTAGCGCGGGCCAACATCTATGTTCGCTCTTTCGAGGCGAAGGCCTGTAATTCACCAACGGTCTTTTCGGGAAAGGCAGCCTTGCCGGCAAACTCCCAACCACGAAGTTTGTCGATTGCCACCCGGCTACGATCAAGATAATGCCGGAGCTCCTCGAGGCCGTATTGATTGGCCAACGCTCTCGCACTTACACCAGGCCGCTTTGCCTTCAGCACAAACCACTGTTCGAGGTGCAGCCACTGCTCCAGGGCGACGTCCTGATCATGCTCTCTCAGCAATTTGTCCCGCTTATCGAGATTAAAGTTCTCGTGATATATTCCGCGGTCCAGATCGAGAGTGATACGGCTAACGTTTATACCTTTGGACGACTCGTACAGGAGACGCTCTCCCGTAATATCATAGGCAATACAGTCGGGCGTCGCGCTTGAGGTCACGATGTAGTAATGGTGATTGATTGCATGTGCCTGGAGCGAGCGTCCAGCAGAATACGCGCTCGGCCATAGGACGACCTCGGCTCCCTTCTCTGCCAATCGCGCCCACACTTCGGGAAAATTCGCATCGAAGCAGGTCGCCATTCCAATGCGGCCAAAGTCCGCGTCATATACCTGGGCCGCATCACCCGGGCTGACTGGTGGATGCACGTCGTACTCTGACCAGTAGGGAAACAATTTATCGTAGTGACACACGACACGGCCGTTTCGATCCAGAAGTATGATCGTATTCGTCCTTTTGTTCAGATCCCGCCGATCAATCGGGACCGCGATATAGGTTCGATGTTTAGAGGCAAGCGCCGCCATGGCCGTAACCGTTGGACCGTCCAATGATTCTTCACTGGACGCATTTTGGCCGCGGCACGTCTCCGGCAATACGATGACATCAGCACCTCGAGCTCCCTCCTGGTCGACATGGCTTACGATCTGCCCTAGAGATATATCTGGGCCGCCCAGAAACCCAATGCTCACGATGCGGACCGGACGTCCTATCGGTCGGGCCATGTCTGTTCCCAGTGAGGCAGCTGCGCCGCCAGCTTCCCCATTCCTCGGCTCTTCAACTCCGAAGGCCGGCAACGCTCCACTTGCCAGGGCTGCCAACCCCATAGATGCGCTGGTAAGAAATGTTCGCCGTCTCATTTGCTTTAACTCCTAAATGAACTTGGGTTTTGCAGCTTCATTCCCAACGCAACCGATCGAGTGGAGTGCGGAATGGCAATTGCTCGCATCTCGCCGCCATAGCCAAAGAGATCGAGCACTCGTCAGCTACAAGCCGACTGAAGTATAGGGAACGGGCAGCGCGAAAGTCAGCCGTTGCCATTGCGAAAGAGCGACCAGGTTCGGCAACGGCTACCATATCTATGCTCCTGCCACTTGAAATTTGAGACTCCAGGCGTAACTACACGGTCTATTGCGATCCTCCTGAAGATCTTCCGGAATGGTGATGATGGTACCCCGCGCCGGATCGGCACTCCATGGAAGCTCTTTCTGCGATCCCAATAGGGTCACCTTGGAGCCAGGATACGGGCGCACTGATTTGAGGACAATCTGTTTTCCCGGCCATTCGGTCAGGATCGCGTAGACGAATCGCGAGTCTTTAGATCGCGTGTAGCGAACCGTCTCACCTTCGCACCAGGCCGCGCCACTGCGCGGACGAGTGGCATAAATCGCTTCGCCATTCACCTTTAACCATGCCCCTGCGCCCTTCATTTGGCGGATCGCTTCGGGATGAAACTCGCCCCGATTATCGGGGCCGACACCAACCTGCAGGCCACCACCCTTGGCAACAGCGTCTGCCAGATTGTGCACGATCCACTTGGTTCCTTTGTACTTCGCGGCATCAGGTTCATATGAGAAGTCGGTCCCCAGCGGATAGATAGTGAACCATGGCGTATCCGACGCCTCTTTCGAGCCGGGCACAACGCGCTCTGGAGTGTAGTAATCGCCGTAGTTTCCAATGCCGCGGGCCCGCAGCATGACGTTCGGCTGGAGCTCCCGCACCTTCATCACCGTCCTGCAAAGTTCAGGCCAAACGCGCCATCCCAGCCACATATCCAGGTCGATCATGTCGATCGTCCCATAGTTGGTCAGCAACTCAACCAACTGGGTTCGATGTCTCATCATCATGCGCCTTATTTCGGCATCTGTAGGATCAGGAACGATCACAGCATGATTTCCCAATCGTTGCTGCGTCATTTGCAAGTCGACCTGAGAAAGCCACTTTTTCGAAGAAGGCACTTGGAATGGATGACACACGTAGGGCCGGAAGTCTGCGTCGTACCAATCGGGATGCGAAAA
Organism: Acidobacteriaceae bacterium; assembly: GCA_030049955.1. The sequence continues at coordinate 4,281 of JASIJX010000518.1, read as the reverse complement.
ATAGAGGTCGATCTTAATATCCCGTTTGTGAGCAGCATCGCAGAGTTCTTTCACAACATCCCGTCCGAATGGCGTCTCCATGATGGAATAAGAGAGATCGCAGGATTCAATCTTCGGACCTCCCGCGGCTGTCCAATTGGCCCGGCTCTTCACCCGGGTCCTGGTATCGAACATGCAGAAGCCTTCATGATGTTTGGTAGTGAAAGCAAACATCTTCATGCCGCTTTCCTTGAAAACGTCCATCCACCCGTCTGCATCGAAGCCGGCAGGATTCCAAGTTTTGTAGAGGTTGTTATAGGCTTGACGATCCTCAAAAGACATACCAAGAAAAGGCCATGACTCGGCCCCGCGGTGCCAAATTGAGTAGATCCCCCAATGGATCCTGGCGCCGAACTTCATGTCTTGGAAAGCTTCGTAAGCGCTCGTCGGGGCCCAGTGATAGCCGGGTACGGGCGTTTTCTCGATATAAGGCGCCGGCGCCAGCAGCGAGGCAGGAAAGCCGCGGGAGTTTTGTGGCGCCTGCGCCAGGCTCGAATACGCAGAAGTTGCTGCCAGCGCCGCGGCTGATGCAAGGAATTGTCTCCGATTTGTGAGTATCTCTCCGGCCAAAGTTGTATTCCCCACAGGCATTCAGTTGAAGCGGAACAGCGACCACGCTCCGCAAAACTTCAAAAACGATGCCGTAACATCATTTGCAGTGATATATCAAGAGGCACCTGCTGTCAAGCGCTTTTTCTGCCTCTCATGTTCGCCGGCGTAGCATGAACGGCGGGTTGTTTCGTACATTTAAACCGTCGGGCAGCACAGGCTCAGATCTCAAATGGAAGCTCTTTCTCGGGCTTTTCAGAGAGCATCAGTGCGTCTGTTGAGTTGGCTAAAGTGTTGCTTTCGTGGCACCGGTCGATATTCCACCATCCACAAGAAGTGTCTGACCGGTTATATAACGGCTGGATTCAGAGGCAAGAAACACCACAGCTCCGTCAAGATCGTCTGGTTTTCCTGGCCGCTTCACCGGTATGCGATCCGTAAGGTACGCCAGCCACTCTGCATTCTCGTACATAACCTCATTCTGCCGGGTCCGAAACCAGCCGGGAGCCAGGCAGTTCACCGTCACTCCGTGGCGCCCCCAATCGTCTGCCAGACTCATAGTGAGTTGCTTGATTCCGCCGCGACTGGCGCCGTAGGGACCCAGGCCGGCGTACCCGGCCACGCTGGTGACCGATCCGATATTGATAATGCGCCCATAGCCGCGTCGGATCATGCCACGCGCAACGGCTTGCGCGACGAAAAACGAGCCGCGCAGGTTGGTGTCGAGCACGGTGTTCCAATCTTCCCAAGTCACTTCTGCAGCCGGCTTGCGAATATTGCAGCCGGCATTGTTGACGAGAATATCGATACAGCCGAAGTGCTCCTCGATAGCGGAAACAGCGTTCTGGATACTGTTATAGTCGCGCACGTTGAGTGCGACGGAAAAACATTGCCGTCCGAGCTCTTGAATCTCTTCGGCAAAGGCCGAGAGCAATTGTTCGTCGCGACTCGTTATGGCAATATTCGCGCCCGCACGCGCCAAAGCACGGGCAAAGTATTGCCCAAGGCCGCGACTGGCACCGGTGATGAGTGCCACTTTTCCCGATAAATCGAACGGTGAGCCAGTCATGAATGCGTTCCTTTACATCAGGGTTGAAGTACGACCTTAAGCAGTCCAGGTTCGCGCGCATAGAGACGGCGGAACCACGCTGCTCCTTCGTCAAGTGGGGCCACCGCAGAGAGCAGCGGCTTGATGTTGATCGCACCACGCGAAATGAGCGAAATACACGCGGGATACTCGCCGGAAGACGCGCATGAGCCCTGTATACGAATCTGTCTAGTCACGGAGGATTGGAGGCCTATTTCGACTCTGGGCGTGACATTCCCAACCAGCGTAACCGTGCCGCCTTTGCGCACAGCTTCAATAGCAAGATTCACGGTAGCCGAAATCCCGACGCACTCGAGCGCTGCATCCGCTCCCCGGCCGCACGTAAGGTTTCGAATCTCGGAGATGGCATCAGAGAGGTTCGAGTTGAAGGTGCGGGTAGCCCCCAGAGCGCGCGCAAGCTCCAGGCGCGTTTCATCCAGATCGACAACAAAGACCCTGCCGGCGCCGGCTAGCAATGCTGCTTGAAGCGTGAGCAAACCAATCATCCCTGCCCCGACAACTACGACCGTGTCGTCCAGCGCGATTGAAGTAAGCGACACCGCGTGAACGGCGATCGAGACGGCTTCAATGAGCGCCGCGTTTGCAAACGGCATATTATCTGGAATTGGAAAGGCAATGCGCGCAGGAACAGTCACGTACTCGGCGAATGCACCCATGCGGCGGAAATCGGGCGTAGAAACTCCGATGACCTCCCGGTGATCGCATAGATTGGCCAAGCCTCGCCGACAATAGAAGCACTTTCCGCAGAAAACCGTGGAGTCGAACGTAACATGATCACCTGGACGAAAATCTGTCACCGCTCCGCCCACGGCCTCAACAACTCCGGCAGCTTCGTGTCCCATCACGATCGGCGGCAGACGGCGTCCCGTGCTTCCGTCGTAGCCATGGACGTCACTTCCGCAGATTCCACAGGCTTGAACACGAATGAGCAGGTCATCATCACCGGGTTGTGGCTTTTGCATCTCGACGAGTTCCAGCTTTTGATACTCAGAGAGAATAAGCGCCTTCATGAATTCTCCGTTCAATACACAGGCAGTCCAGACAGAGGAACTGGGCAACGGAGCAATCATGCCTCGGGCCACAGCCACCATTTCGTTTGACTCTTTCGCAGCAATGATATATCACTGTTGTAAGTCCCTGCAATAACCGGATGTCACATTCGTCAACTGAGAACCGAATGCAAGCTCTCATCGCGAAAGACCGAAGAAAATGGTGGATGCTGAGCTTCGCGTTTCTCGCGACGGTTATTAACTATCTCAACCGCCAGACGCTTTCGGTGATGGCGCCGGTTCTGCTCCAGCAATTTCGAATATCGGCCACCAGCTATTCTCGAATTGTCTTCGCCTTCATGCTGGCCTATACAGTCATGAATGGCATTTCCGGCAGGCTGCTCGATCGGCTGGGAACCAGGATTGGCTACGGCCTTACGATTGCGTTTTGGTCCGCTGCGGAGATTCTGAACGCGTTTTCCGCCGGCGCTCTCAGCCTCGGCATTTTTCAATTTCTTCTAGGCGTAGGAGAGGCCGGCAATTACCCCGCTGGCGTGAAGTTGATTACAGAGTGGTTTCCTCCCGAGGAGCGTTCCCATGCCTCGGGGATCTTCAACAGCGGTGCATCCATTGGGGCCATTTTGGCTCCTCCATTGCTCGCCTGGATTATGCTCGCAGGCGGATGGCGGACAGCCTTTGTAGTGATAGGCGTGCTGGGGTTCCTGTGGCTAATTGGGTGGCTTGCAATTTACCGGCCACCAAGTGAGGGCTCCAAAAGAGATCAAGCGGATCGCCTTCCATTGAAGACGTTGCTGAGGTCAAGGTTTCTCTGGCAGTTCACCTTGTCAAAGGTTTTTAGCGATCCTGTTTGGTATTTTTACATCTTCTGGTTTCCGCAATACCTCAGGGTTGGGCACTCATTCTCGATGCGGCAGATAGGCGAGACGGCCTGGATACCCTTCTTTACGGCCACGCTTGGCAATCTTGCCGGAGGCGCCGTTTTCAGCGGTCTATCGCGCGCAGGGACCCGGCCTGCAACGGCGCGGCGAATCGCGATCCTCATTTTTTCAACGTTGATGACGTCAGCGATCTTCGTAGGGGGAAGCGGCAGCGCTACAGTATGCATTGCTCTGATTGCCACGGCAACCTTTGGATATTGCGGCGCTCTGGCAAATCTGCTGGCTGTTCCAGGAGATGTTTTTCCAAAGGGAGCGGTCGCTTCCATCTGGGGATTTGCCAGTATGGGTTCCGGATTGGGAGGAATGATCTTCAGCCTGATAACTGGGTGGTTGGTGGATCGTTATTCGTTCGCGCCGGTTTTTGTGCTCTTCGGGGTGATTCCCTTAATAGCTGCGTGGATGGTGTGGACGCTGCCGCGTAAAGCGGAGCACTCGGTTCCTCTGGTGCAGACCGCATTGGGTTAGCTTTCATTCTGGGTGCAGTCCTAGCAGTACGATTCACGGCACATCTCGAATTGTCAAAAATGAGTTTGTGAATCTCATGTTTTTCGATGGACGGGGGTGCAGTGCGCAGCTTGATCGTGCGGCCACGCGGGCGCGGTGCTCGTAAGCCAGCAGGACTGCTACATGCCCGACC
>JASIJX010000517.1 GCA_030049955.1 Acidobacteriaceae bacterium | reverse complement strand
TTACCGTGGCCGCCGCAGTCGCTGCGGTCGCATGGACAGTGCTCGTGCGTATCCGACATGTCTTCGAGCAGCGCGACCAGGAGGAGACTGCTCTATTTGTGAGCCAGTTTCAGCGCGAGTTTCAGCATCGCTCTGCGGAAGTAGCTTCGACCGTTGATAGGCTGGTTGCGACCGAGCGGGCACGCGCAATGGCATTTGAGATTACGCAATCCGGCGACGCTTCACCATTCTTGACCGACGCCGGAGCAATGGCACAGGACGCGCAGCTCGATTTCCTCGAGATCGTCGGGCCCGATGGAAATGTAATCAGCTCCGCGCAGTGGCCGGCGCGGTTCGGCTATCCGGAACCGGCTGCAGCCAGCGCTCGACAGAAGGCGTTTCTGAAGCGCGAAGATCTGCCGGACGGATCTTCGGCGCTGGGACTATTTGCAGTGCGGCCGATTGGCAACGGAACAGTGCGGCTGATCGCCGGAGAGCGGCTCGATCAGCGTTTCCTCGCTGACCTGCCGGTTGCGCCAAGTATGGAGATCGGGCTTTACGGCGACGCGGGAACGCAGGCTATCGTCTCGCTGGCAGCGAGCACAACGGCAATGCCTTCAGCCAGCTCATTCGATCCATCGCGCCTCCTGGGACCAGCTGGCGCGCTGCCTGATGCGCCGCATTATCAAACGCTGATCGCCGCCGCGTTCAAGACCGGGCAACCGGCAAGCGGCATTGTAGACACGAGTGGACGCCGTGAAGACAGCCTGAGCGCGACAGCGATTCCGCTGCGCGATGAGCAGGGGAATGTGCTTGCGGTGCTGACCGTGGCGATTGCGCGCCGTGGCATGGTCGAGGCACAGCAGCATATTCGCGCGATCGCTTACGGCGTGGCCGCCGGTGGCATTCTGCTGGCGATTGCCTTTAGCTTGTGGATCACAGCCCGTGTTTCACAGCCGATCGAGCAGTTGGCACAGGCCGCTGAAGAGGTGGCTGCGGGCAACTGGGAAACGCGCGTTCCCGAGCGCGGCCGCGGCGAGCTGAGCGTGCTCGCGCGGAGCTTCAATCACATGACTGGCGAGCTCGCCAGCCAGCGCCAAAGGCTGATCCAGAGCGAGCGCGTTGCAGCTTGGCGCGAGCTGGCACGGCGGCTGGCGCACGAGCTCAAGAACCCGCTGTTCCCGCTGCAGCTCACGGTCGAGAATCTGGTGCGTGCGCGGGCGCTGCCGGCCGCGGAGTTCGATGAGGTGTTTCGTGAGAGCACGGCCACGCTGGGCACCGAGATCTCGAATCTGAAGAGCATCATCGCGCGCTTCAGCGACTTCAGCAAAATGCCAAAGCCGGAACTGGAGCTTATCGACGCGGCAGATCTGGTGGAGCGTTCGCGAGCGCTTTATGAAAGTGCGGCTGCAGAGGCGAAGATCCGGCTTGTGGCCGAAGTTGCATGCGGGCCGACGCTGATCAACGCCGATCCCGAGCTGCTGCATCGCGCGCTCTCGAACCTGGTGCTGAACGCGATGGACGCCATGCCCGATGGCGGTAAGCTGACGATCACTGCGCGTCCCTCCGGCGACAAGATCGAGCTGCGCGTCGCTGACACTGGCAAGGGTCTCACTCCAGAAGAGTGCCAGCGGCTGTTTACGCCTTACTACACCACCAAGCAGTATGGAACCGGACTGGGGCTTGCTATTGTGCAGTCAGTCGTCGCCGATCACGCGGGCACGATTACAGTCGAAAGCCGCACCGGCGAAGGCGCAACCTTTACCATTACCTTGCCCAGGTTGGAAGGATGAGCGCAAAGGCAAACATTCTTATTGTCGACGATGAGGCCAACACGCTGGCGTCGCTTTCCCGTGCTTTCCGCCTAGCTGGTCACGAAGCCACGGTGTGCGACAATGCGGCGCGCGCGCTGGAGCTGGCGCGCTCACAGCAATTCGACCTGATTCTGAGCGATGTCGTCATGCCGCGCCGCGACGGTTTGGAGCTGCTCGAAGATCTGAAGACCGCGGGCGTTGCCGCTCCGGTGGTGATGATGAGCGGGCAGGCGCATATCGAGATGGCAGTCAAGGCGACGCGGCTGGGCGCGCTCGATTTTTTGGAAAAGCCGCTCTCCACTGAAAAACTTCTCGTCACGCTGGAAAACGCGCTCAAGCTCACTCGCCTCGAAACCGAGAACCGTGACCTACGCGCCCGCGTTGGAAAGCATACGCTGGTCTTTGCCGGCGAGACGATGCGCCGCGTGATGGCTCAGATTGAACGCGTAGCCGCAAGCGAGTCGCGCGTGTGCATCTATGGCGAGACCGGCACCGGCAAGGAACTCGTGGCGCGCACACTGCACGAGAAGAGTCACCGCGCCGCAGGACCGTTCGTGACGCTGAATTGCGCGGCGGTGCCGGCGGAACTGATTGAAAGCGAACTCTTCGGCCACGAGAAGGGCAGCTTTACCGGAGCTGCGCAACGGCATACGGGCAAATTCGAACAGGCGCACCGGGGAACGCTCTTCCTCGACGAGATCGGCGATATGCCGCTGGCCATGCAGGCAAAGCTGCTGCGTGTTCTCGAAGAGGGCGAGGTCGAACGCATCGGCGCGGGCAAGCCCATCGCCGTGGATGTGCGCGTCGTGGTCGCCACGCACCGCAATCTGGAAAAGCTGGTCGATGCCGGCGAGTTTCGCCGCGACCTTTATCATCGCGTGGTCGTCTTTCCCGTGGAACTGCCCGCGCTTCGACAGCGCTGTGAGGATATTCCCGCGCTGGTGGAGCATTTTGCGCGTCAGATCTGCGCGCTGAATGGATGGAAACCGGTGGTCTTCGCTTCGGCCGCAATTGAGGACCTGCAGCGCTACAGTTGGCCGGGCAATATCCGCGAGTTGCGCAATATCGTGGAGCGTCTGCTGTTGCTTGCCGATGGGGAGGTCGATGCCGATACGGTGCGGAATTCGTTGCCGTGCATCGCGGCAGGCGTGCGAACGGCGCAAAGCGGATCAATTTTTGAAGCACCGCTTGCGCAGCGTGTGTTCGATTTCGAGCGGCAAACGGTGCTGGCGGAGCTAGAACGGCATCAGTTTCAGATCACGCAGACGGCCAAGGCACTCGGACTCGAAAGGAGCCACCTGTACAAGAAATGCCAGCAACTTGAGATCGACCTGAACGAACGGCCGGGTCGCAGCGCAGCCGCGGACAAGTAAGCGGCCGGGCTCTCCGGCGCCTGCCACCAACTGCCTATCCACCCTCGGCAACGGGCCCGTCAGCGTCCACTTACCTCAAACTGCGCGGGCCTTGCTGACGCACTCACGCTTGGATCGTAGTATTCGTACACCCGCGATGCGAATCCCTTCACGCGAATTGGATACTTCGCTTGCAGGCGGTAACGCACCTCAAACGAATCGTGCGGCGCGATTGAGTCAAAATAGAGGATTGCCTGCGTTGCCGTCATGCTGAATTTTTCGAGCCGCCCGCTCTTCGCGCTCGCCGTTTTCTCCACCATGTTCTGCAGGTCCTCGCTCAGCAACTCGAATCCTGGGGGAATGCCCAGATCCACCATCACCATTTCTGCGGTCTTGTCCATGTTGTTGCGGATCGTCGCAGTAGCCGTCACCACCTGATCCTCTGCCAGCCGCGTCCGGTCGTAGGTCACCGCGATTGCGAGCGGCTCAGCAGCCCTCTCGGTCTGCCAGGGAACAAAGTATCGCCCGGCGATCTGATAGGCCATTCCGCCTTCGCCTGAGAATCGAATTTCGACTTCGTTGTCGCTATCCGCGCCGGCGGGTGGCAGCACGAACTGCTGCAGTAGATCGTTGTTGTCTTTGGCGAGCGCGACATTTGCAACCTTCGTCCCGTTCAGCAGGATCTCTACTGTTCCGTGCGCGTCGCTGCCGCTCTGTTCAGAGGCGGTCAACAGCGCGCGCAAAGCCATAATCGTTGCCTGCGTTGTTCCCCAATTGCCATCTCCATTCTTCTTTGAGGTAATCCACGCGAGCGCCTTACGCACCACGTCCGAATTTCCGCCGGCCTTAAGAAACGCCTGCACTGCAAGCCCTGTTGTCTCAACAGCCGCGCTCTCGCCGGTGGCATAAACGCCGGTCTCCACTGTTGACCACCACGCAGAGTCGCCCTTCTCCGTCACCGCGTCACGAAGCATCCGCAGCGCGCGCTGCTTGAGGTTCGAGTCCCTCGAGTTCTCTGCTGCCAAGTTTGCGATTACAGCCAGAGTGTATGCATCCATGTTGCCGTCAAGATGCTGCTCGATGTATTGCCTGGCCCGCTCGATTGCCGGACCCTTGTATTCTGCCGATTCGAGCGCCCACGCAATGTATGCCGTAATGCGCACGGCGTCCGTGTTGAAGCGGTTCGTAGCGCCTTCGTTGATGAACTGCGTGTCCGGCTTCCAGCTTCCATCCGGCTGCTGCAGCGCGATCAGCCAGTCGCGCGTGCGCGCAATCACCGCCGGGTCCACGTCGTAGACGCGCGCCATGTCGTGAAACTCCATGAGCCCATAAGCGGTGAGAATCTTGTTGGCCGGCGCATTTCCGAACCAGGAAAATCCTCCTCCTGGGACCTCGAACGTTAGGAGCCGCTGGTAGCCGGTTGCGATAAACCCCTCGGCCTTGGCATGAACCTCTGGCGTCAGCTTCCCGGTCCGCTTCATATAGTCCAGGGCGAGCACATTCGGATAGGTGCTCGACGAGGTCTGCTCAAAACACCCGAAAGGCATGCGCAAAATGCTGTCCATCCCTTCGATCACCTGGCTTAGCGGCCCGGGATAGAGCCGCACAAAGATTTTGCTCGCGTCTGGGATGGCAGATGAAGGGAAGCGGATGCTTTGACGCACTTTGCTATCCAGCCGTCCATTGAACACAATCTCTTTGGCTTCGCCGTTCGGCACGACTTCGATCTCGCGGATCACCGTGTCTTCGCGCTCCGAACCACCGTGCATGTGGCCAGTGACCGTAAGCTTGAACTTGCCTATCCTGTTTGCGGTGATGGTGAACTGCGCCACGCCGACTTGCCCTGCCGCGACGTTGACAGTCTGTATCCCGGCGCTATCCAGCCGGAACCAATCCCCCGCCTCGAGTTTCAGGTCCACGTTTCCATCGTGGTCTGCGTAGTTGTAAATGGCCACGGGGATCGAAACTGTGTCTCCCTGCGTGAGCGTTACCGGAAGATCCAGATCCACAAAGAAATCCTGAAATACCTTCAATTCCGAGGTTCCAGTTCCCAACGCGCCTGCCTGCGTTGAAGCAATCATTGCCATGTGCCAGGTCGTGATCGAGTCAGCCATCGGGATTGCGACGCTCGCTCTGCCGTTGCCGTCGGTGAGTATTTCGGGATTGATGTAGAGCGCTTCGGGAAAGTAGCTACGGATGTGCCCGCTCGATGCGCTTCCGGAATCCGCTGCATTGCCCTTCATCTTTGCCTTTATTGCCATTGGCGGCATGGGAGGGGGTGCGGCCACTGGCCCGTTTAACGCAAATGCACCTGTGGATCTGCCAACTGCTTCCACCGACATCTCCGTCATCAACACCGGAGCCGCATCTGCAACCGTCACGGCCTGTGTTACAGATCCGACTTCCAGCCGCACGGAAAGAACTCCGCGATCACGCATTGCGAGAGAGACCGTGCCGACGCTTATTGCGAAGCCCGGCGATTGGACCTCCACCCTGTAGTGGCCCGGAGGCAATGCAGCAAATGAGAATTGGCCCGATGCATCGGCTGTGCCATTACGGCTCTTTCCGTCTTCGGTGCGCAGAATTCGAATCTGCGCCCCGGCAACAACTGCGCCCGATGTATCCATCACTGTGCCGGCCATCCCGGCCAGCCCATCGTCGGGGCCGCGGTTGTGCTCCATTCGGACCGTGATGGTTCCCCCCCGGCGCATCGTCCCCCACATCGGCCCATTCGATGCAGATCTGCTTCGCGGTTCGAGCCACACAACCAGATCGTCCGCCGTGTTGAATTCGCGATCGGGCCCTGCGCTGCGCACTACATACCAGCGATCGCCGCCGTTGAACAATCCGGCTGGCTCAAGACGCAGTTCTGTGCCCCAGGCATCGCGCGGCGCGCGGCCGCTCGCGTCCCTCAATGCTTGGAACGCTGAAGACGCATCCTGATCAGACCGCACATCTCTCATCTCTGCGACGAGTTGCCTGACGTACTCCAGAAGAGCGCTCTGGTACCGCGCCCGGTATTCAGCCATCCGTATTTCGGGCAACGCTTGACCGGCATCCGTCTTCAGCGTGTGCGGAACCACCGTCTCCGCAGCCGCAAACAGTACTCGCGCTGCGCGATCATGCGATTCCGCAGATCCGCTTTCAACCGGTTCGACAACCTGTTCCGCAGATAGGGAATGAATCTCGTAGTGAGGCTTCATCAATTCCTCTTCCAGATAGAAGAAGACCTTCGCAAACCCGGGCTGTTTCTCGGCGAGCGCGAACACAGCTTGATCCACCACCTCCAGCCCCAGCGCGGCGCTCACGCCTTCGCCCTTTTGATTAGTCACGTGAAAGCGCACGTGCGCTTCTCCGCCGGGAAGGTAGCTCAGTGCGTCGGCGACGGCCTGGATGCACAATTCATCGGCAGGCTGCACGAAGACCAGTCTCTGGTCCTCGATCTCGCGGCTATTCCTGCCGATCAAATAGGCGCTGATTGTCAGCGTTCCGCTCATCTCCGGAGTAGCGATCAGATTCAGCTCGGCGCGTCCGTTCTCCAGATCTACATCGCGAGTAAGAATGGTCTGTCCTTCATGCACCAGATCGATGTACGCCGTCCCGCTCTGCTGCGTCGACAGCACGAGAATCTCCATCCGGTCGCCGGGTTTAACCACCGCGTGCGAGGTTCGCACCAGCACCTGATCCTCTCCTGCGCGCTCCTCGAGGGTCACGGACTGGGAGACGCGATTGCCCTTGTGATCATCGGCGTCGATGCGAAGAACGCGGTTGGCGTCATCGCCAGCAATCCGGACGGTTGCGATGCCCGCATCGTCTGTCTTTACGAGTTTCTTCGTACGGTTTGCGCGTACTTCCAGATCTGCCATGGCGGGCGTTCCATCGGGATAAGAGGCCAGGACATACACCTCGTTTTCGAGGCCTGGCGCCAGCTTGCCGCCTTCGGGAACAGCCGTGATCAGTAGCGGCGCCTCGCTGACAGTAATCGGCTCGCCGCGTGTCTCCGCATGCTCCGCCGTATCCTTCACTGTTGCTTCCACGACCACCGGAACCTCTCCAGGATGCTTTCCATCGCCGGCAAAGAATCGCGGCAAGACGAGATCGAAGCGGTACGCGCCATCGCCATCGGTTCGGCCTTCCGCCGTCGCTGCATCGAAAAGCTCCGCGTCCATCGCCGAGGCCTTGATCGTCACGGCCGCATTGGCCACAGGCTTGCCGAAAAAATAGCTCCCTTTCACCACGCCGGTTACATGATCGCCAGGACGGTAATCACGCTTCGGCTTTCCGTCTTTCGTGCCAAAATCAATAGCCACGCGGAACTTTGGCAATACGTACCGCTCCACATTTACCGTAAGCTCCGCAGCGCTTTTGTTTGCTTCACCCATCGTGGCGCGCACGTGATATGCGCCGAGATTCACCTCGTCAGCCAAGGTAAACTCTGCCGAGGCCACGCCGAAGCTGTCGGTTGCCGCGGCTTTGCGGAATACCTTGTTGCCGCGCGAGTCCTCCACCTCGAAGGTCAATGCCTGCCCGGCAGCGGCATGGCGATCGGCGCAATTCAACGCCAGTGCACGCAGGTGAATGGTCTGCGACGGCTGATAGATGGGCTTTTCGCTCGTGAGAAGCACGGAAACTTCGTTTTTGAGCTCCACCATCTCGGTAGTCTCAACCTGGCCTAGCGGCGTCTCGGCGGTGAAGCGCACTGGAAAGCTGCCCGTCACTCCTGCGGGAAATCGAAATTCCGCCGCAACGGATCCTCTGCGGTCGAGAGATCCAGCAAAGAGCAGCCTTGGCGCACGGTTGGTCCCATGATCGAGTAATGCAATCCGCACAACACCCCTGCCGACCGCGGTCTGTGCTCCGTCGCCGCCTGCACCCGCCACGATCACCCGCATAGCAGCGCGCGCTCCGGTAATGTACGATCGCTGCGCCAGAATGTGCATTACGGGCCGCATGAGAATCTCCGACACGGACCGAATCTCCTGAACATCGGCCACTGGCTGGTCCTTGTAGCGCAACGTAAAGCGCACACGCTGCCAAATCAGCTCATCCATCGGCAGCAGTTCGCGCAGCGCAATCTTTGCATTCCAAACGGCAGTTCCTCTGGCTAAATTTACCCACTGGCTCACTTCACCAAGCACGCGATCCTCGGGGCTCAGCACCTCCACTCTGAGTTCCGCTTCGCCCTTTTGCGAAGCTTGATAGAGCACTGACACCGAAAGCGCATTGTGCGCATTGACGGCTGAGATTGTCTTCAACTGTGCGCTATTGGCGGCAGACGTGAGCGCTAGCAACACTACTGCGAGAAGCAGATACATCCGGTGCATGGAGCCTCCCCTTGCCGCAAGCGGCGCACGGTCGCGCCATGCTTGCCCGTTCAATGGGAGTTCGCAGCCCCAACGGAATCTTGCAGAATTTTTTTGTGGATT
>JASIJX010000516.1 GCA_030049955.1 Acidobacteriaceae bacterium | reverse complement strand
GTCGCGCGAAGCCGCTCGCTTGGCCTTGGGGCATTAAAGGTTGAATCTGCAAGGGCTGTTGTCCGGCCGACGTGAATTTATCTGTCGGAGCAACTGCCTTTCCATTCAATCCGGCTTGCGGCTTCTCGTTGCTCGCGATCTGTTGCACGCCCTGGCGAGTGCCGTTCTGCAGCCGCATGTAGACCAACGCTACCATGAGCCCGCACGCCAGCGCAGCGCCGGCCAGGCCCGCTGGAAGGAGAAATCGATGCCAATTCCGTTCCCTGGACGACGCCGCGGGAGCAGCATCTTGCTTCTCCGAGCGCTGCATCAGGAACATAACCTGCCGGCAGTCCGCGCAGCCGGCCAGGTGTGCCAGCATTTGCTCGCGTTCCCGTGCGGTGGCCGCCCCCTCTACAAAGAGGCTGAGCTGCTCGGCGTCAGGATGCGCGCCGGGTTGGAAATTCTGTTTCACTCTCGCCTTTCCTTATTTGAGATCGCGCGACCGACTGGATTTTGCAGCAACTTTCGCAGATTGATGTCCACGTCACCGGGATCGGTCCCGAGCATTTCCTCGGCGCCGCGCCGGCTAAGTCCCTGCGTCATAAGCGCGCGCAGCAATTCCTTGCGAACATTCTCGGTCGAGCGCTTCAGCTTCCGGCTTACCGTGGCTTCATGCACTCCCAGTACGAGGCTCACCTCTTTCAGGGTGTGCATGTCCAGGTAATAGGCCGACAGCAGAAATCGCTCTTCTGCAGAAAGTTTGGCAAGTGCTTTTTCAAGGGCCCGCCCTAGCTGCTCCAACCGCTCAAACTCAAGCGGCTCGGCAGCCGGCGCCTCCGGTTCGATCTCATCCAGTGCAGTTTCGCGGCCGGTTTTACGGTACAGGTTCACTCGGCGCTGCGCCAGAAGCGCCCGCAGCCAGCCCATAAGCGATCCGCGTCCTGAGTATCGAAGCAACGGCGACCAGCGCTTGCCCTCCCGTTCCGTCAACCCAAATAGCTCAGAGTAGAGAGCGCCGGCCAGTTCCTCGCCCTGCGACCTCGACCCTGTCATCTCTGCTGCGGCCCTGATCAGCGGCTCACGATATTGCGCCAGAAAGCGCTCCCATGCCGCCTCGCGCCCAAGTGCACATCCGCGCGCAACCGCAAGCTCCTCCAGGTGGAGCGCCCGCCAGAATGCTTCCCGTTGTTTTGTGCTCGCATGAATTTCCGAATCAAGGCCGAAGTTATTCTGTGTGCCAATCGCCTCGAGGGCTTCTGCGAATTCCGCCTCGCTCAACTCGACTCGTTCTGCACTGGCCTTCTGCCAAAGCTCATTACTAAGCTTTCCGGGCAAGAGCCCATCAACCGGTCTAAAAGATACTTCGACCGCAAGCCCGGCGCCAACTGAAGTGGCGCAGGGCTCGGCCGCCGAATCTGTCTGCGGCTTAGCTTCGGCAAGATTTGCAGGCGAAGTTTCCACGCTCGCCTATTACAGCACAAGAATCACGCCAAGGCCTCAACTGCGCGATTGGATTTTCCCGATTTCTACCGATAAGTCAGCGTCGCGCCAGCTAGCCGGAAACAAGTCGTCTGTCGGGCTCGCCTGATTCTAGCTGCTTAGTCGAGGTCCTGCTTTGCAATTTGGGGGCTCCGATTGGCGAGGTCGGTCAGGAAACGGAATGTTACTCTGAGACGGCAATGCGTGCCGTAGTACAACGCGTCTCGAGAGCGTCCGTGGCAGTCGACGGACGGATCGTTGGCGAGATCGCGCAGGGCCTACTGGTGCTGATTGGTGTTTCCACGAGCGATGCCGAAGCCGATGCAGACTACCTCGTCGAGAAGATCGCCGGGCTGCGCATTTTTGAGGACGGTGATGGCAAGATGAACCGGAGCGTGGTGTATATCGGCGGGGCAGTGCTCGCCGTTTCGCAGTTCACCCTCTACGGCGACGTTCGTCGCGGCAAGCGACCTTCCTTTGACGGCGCCGCCCCGCCCGAGCGCGCCCGTGAACTCTACGAGTACTTCGTCGCGCGGTTTCGCCAGCGCGGCCTGCGCTGCGAGACCGGCCAATTCCAAGCCATGATGTCGGTATCACTGGTAAACCAGGGGCCGGTGACTCTACTGTTGGATAGCTCAAAATTGTTTTAGTCGATCGCGCTGCCAAATCGAGTCGAGGACCTCTCTCTCGGCCAAATCGATGTGTCCCCTCCGTGCCCGCGCGGCGCGATCCAACTGGCCGCCCTCTTTCCAAATTCTGGAACGTTCTAATGCGGAGATGCTGATGCTAGGGCAACTTTTTCGACCTCTTCTGTGACCTCTTCTTTTTGGGTTTGGATGGTGCTGACGATTGCTGAACGTCGATTTTGGATAATTTCTGGGGCTTTTCGGCGCCGCCGATACTCCTAGAATCAATGAGTCACAGTCGCGGAAACAGTTGACACTGTACGCGCCCTGGAGCCTCGAGCGATTAGAGTTCTGGGGTCTAAACGTTTGTATCGGAAAACTTGCTCCGGTCGGTAAGGGCCTGTAACTCAGTTGGTTAGAGCGCCTGCTTGACACGCAGGAAGTCTGCAGTTCGAGTCTGTGCGGGCCCACCATTTTCAATTGATTTCGCGAATGAGCACGTTCCAGCCTAGGTGCGACGTCGAGCCCTCAGTGCACTCCCTTATTGGGTAGCCTGAACGCCAAAAAGTGTCATCTGCATAGATCCCCTTCATCAATTACTTGTTGTTACACTCGAAGACATGTCCCGCGTAACCATCAAGACTGGTCTCAAGAGTCCAGACGGCAGCGAAGAAGAATTGAGTGCGTATCTCTGCGACTACCCAAACTGCCCAAACATCGCAACCCGGCAAGTCGGCTGCCTGGTTGAGCTTCGCCTTCTGGCCGCGGTCTGCGAAGAACACGCATCGATGCTGCGGAGGGATTAGCCACCATCTTTGCCACCCAGTTCCATTTCGGTGCTCAAGGCGTTATAGTTTCGCCGGTGTTGGAAAGCCTGGAAATTGAGTTCGGACCCAATCTGATACTCATCAAGGACAGTCTGTGGAACGTACTTCTTTAAGACTCTTATCGCGAGACCCACTACAAGCACGTCGTCCAACTGGCCCAGGATTGGGATGAAATTGGGAATCAGCTGGATTGGGCTGATGACATAAAGCACCGTGCACCCGCATATGAGC